>CALPPS020000080.1 GCA_943325515.2 Flavobacterium psychrophilum | reverse complement strand
GTTGTTTTCTTTATTTTTTTCAAAGTTAACTCGGTCTTCTTGAACAAAATATTCTTCAAAAATTTGTTTGTCTATCAATCCTTTTACAATTGCGGTAGAAGAATTAGAAATTTGGGTTAATTGTTTTACCGAAATTGGTTTTTTTTCTTGTGCTTGTAATTGAAAATAGTGAAGCACAATATTTTTTCTTTTTTCAGATTTTAAACTATCTAGCAGGGCAATTAAGTTGCTTTCAGATAAATAATTTTCGTGCAATCGAATATAGCGAATAAGTTTGGGTTTATATTCCTCGTGAATTTCCTCGTCAAGAGAAATGATATTTTTATCAATCAGTTTTTGAATTACTGGCAAAACAGTTTTCTTGTTGAGAATATCAATAATATTTTGAACCTTTAACGAACTTTGTTGTTGCAATGCTTCAAATATTAAATACTCTTCATCAGTAAGAGAGTTTTCATCAACAAAAGTTTCTTTTCGCTGCGAAATAATAGTTTCACTTTCTAGAACTAATGCTGATGGTAAAGCACTACGATACACATCGCCAATGTTACACATATAATAGGAGGCGATCCAAAACCAATGATTGATTTGAAATTCGTTAACAATTGGTTTTTCATCCAGAATTTGATGGATTTCTTTGGCTTCGTAAAGTGTTGGTGCGTTTTGATGTAAATCGATTACAAGCGCTGTGTAGATTTTGTTTTTACCAAATGGAACTGCAATCCTCATTCCTTTTTTAATGAAAAAATATTCAGCTTCAGAAACCTTGTAAGTAAAAGTTTTAGGAAGTGATAGCGGAATTACAACTTCAATGAAACAATTCATTTTTTTGCGGTTATTTATGTCTAATCCATGTTTGTGACCTTCCAAAAAGAGAAATACCAATGTAACCCCGAACTGTCAATTTATCTTTTCCTTTCATAGAAATTTTACAGTTATAAGCACTTCCGTTCTTTGGGTCTGTAATTTTTCCACCATCAAAAACTTCACCACTTTTTTTTAACCCTTTGATTATGATCAAACCTAAAATTGGTTTGTCTTTATCTTCTCCTTCACATTTTTCACATTTGCGATTCCTGTGTTCAGATTCAAAAATTTCAACAATTTTCCCAAATACTTTTCCTTGTTTTTCAAAAATCTCGACTATACTTTTTTCTTTTCCAGTTTCGTCGTCAATCGTTTTCCATTTTCCAAAAATAGTTTGTGAAAAACTCATTTGGCTTATAAAGAATATAAAAATATAAAGTTTTTTTAGTTTCATAGTGTACCAAGTTCTTTTTGTTTTTCTCGTCTAATATGATGTATAGAAGCATTTAAATCAAATCCTAAAAGCAATACCATGCAATTAATCCAGAGATAAAACATGATAATGAGTAAAGTTCCTATTGAACCATAAAGTTCATTGTATTTTGAAAATTTAACAACCCAAATCCCAAAAAAATAGGAAGATATAATAATTAAAATTGTCGTGAATACAGAACCTATTGATATGAAAGCTCTGTTTTTCTCTCTTTTAACTCCAAATTTAAACAACAAAGAAGTGGCAATTAAAATCATTAGAATAACGAAACCATATCTTCCCATTTCAATCAAATGTATTTTTTCAGACAGAATATCTTGGATTTTAGTTATTTGAATAAAAACTTCAAAAATTACTATGGCTGCAACAGTTATAATCAGTAAAAAAGCCAGCAAAAGAGAAAGTGCCAAAGAAACCATATATTGTCTTATAAATTTTCTTTTTAGGGAAATGTGAAAATGGTGAGAACTTTCAAAACCTCCAAGAATAGCATTCACGCCATTGGTCATCAAAAAAATAGCCATTAAAAATCCGGTAGAAAGTAAACCGCTGTGGCTATTATGCAAAATATCATTTATAATTTTATATATGGCGTCATAAGTTGTTGGAGGAACACTTTCCTGAACAAAACCTAAAAAGTCATCTTGAAATCCTTCAATAGGTATATATGGAATAAGGTTTAAAATAAAAAGTGCAAACGGGAATAATGCCATAAAAAAACTAAAAGCAATAGCTGCTGCCCTATAGGATATTTCCCCTTCTACAATTCCAATTATATATAAATCAATAAGCTCATAGAAAGACAAGCCATGAAGCCAAGGTAATTTTATCTTTTTCAATAAAAAGACAACTTGTTTGACTATTGGTAGTTTAATAAATTTATTTTCTCTTGTTACTAGCATTTAAATAGCCTTTAAACTTAAATCCATATTGTAAACTGAATGTGTCAATGCTCCAGAAGAAATATAATCAACACCACATTCCGCATACTGACGAATGGTTTCTTCATTTATATTTCCTGAACTTTCTGTCAAACATTTATCACCAATTAACTCAACCGCTTTTCGAGTATCATCAAAATTAAAATTATCAATCAGAATTCTGTAAACTCCTTCGTTTGCAAGAATTTCTTTGATTTCGTCAAGATTTCTGGCTTCAACAATTATTTTTAAATCGAGATTATTTTGTTTCAAAAATGCTTTGGTTTTTGTAATGGCATGAGAAATTCCACCGGCAAAATCATTGTGATTGTCTTTTAACATAATCATATCATACAAAGCAAAACGATGGTTTTCGCCACCACCAATTTTCACAGCCCATTTCTCGCAAGCTCTAAATCCTGGTGTTGTCTTTCGAGTGTCTAATATTTTAGTTTTTGTGCCTTCTAAAAGTTTCACATATTGATTTGTCTTTGTCG
Source organism: Flavobacterium psychrophilum (assembly GCA_943325515.2). Lineage (GTDB taxonomy): Bacteria > Bacteroidota > Bacteroidia > Flavobacteriales > Flavobacteriaceae > Flavobacterium > Flavobacterium psychrophilum_R. Next base: position 7,434 of record CALPPS020000080.1, on the reverse strand, counting down.
CAATAGCAGACATTCGTTGCATCGAATTCAATACTAATCGTTCTGCTTTCAGGATAGATTGTGAGCTTCCAAAAACATGAAAAACTATATCACCATGTTTGACTTGAGAACCATCTTGAATAAAAACTTCAACTTCTAAAGTTGGGTCAACATTTTCAAAAATCATTTTAGCAAATTCAACTCCAGCGATAATTCCAGTATCTTTGACTAAGAGTTTCGCTTTACCTTCAGCAGATTTTGGAATACAAGCCAAGGAACTAAAATCACCAGGTCCGATATCTTCACGAATGCCGTTTTGAATAATTAAATCAAGTTCGCTTTGAAACTGTTTCTCTGAAATCATTTTGTAACAATTGATTGGCTAAAGTAATTTGAAAATTTGAAAATTTGGAAATTTGGAAATGAAAATATTAACTTTAGTTAAAATTTTATCAAAATAGTATAGATTAACAAAGTAAAAATCATTGTAGTTACTAGTTATAAAGTCTTAGATTTTTGCAAAAAAACCATTTCTGAATTTCCAATTTTTCAAATTTTCAAATTTAAAGATTACATTTGCACAACAACGCAACTACTCATGTATAAACTATTAATTCGTCCTATTTTATTTTGGTTTGATCCAGAAGAAGTGCATTACTTTTCTTTTAGTTTTATCAAATTTATATCCAAAATCCCTTTTGTTTCATCTATATTAAAATCGATTTATGAAGTAAAAGATACTCGTCTGGAACGCGAAGTTTTTGGACTGAAATTTAAAAATCCTGTTGGACTTGCTGCTGGTTTTGACAAAGATGCAAAATGCTATAAAGAACTTTCTAACTTTGGTTTCGGATTTATAGAAATTGGAACTTTAACACCAAAACCTCAGGACGGAAATCCAAAAAAACGTTTGTTTCGTTTAAAAGAAGACAGCGGTATCATCAATAGAATGGGTTTTAACAATGGCGGTGTTGATGCAGCTGTTTTACGATTAATGCAAAATAATGGTGTTTTAATAGGAGGAAATATAGGGAAAAATAAAGTCACACCCAATGAAAATGCAACTTCCGACTATTTACTATGCTTTGATGCTTTGTTTGACTATGTTGATTATTTTGTCGTGAATGTTAGCTCTCCAAACACACCAAACCTCAGAGAACTTCAGGAAAAAGAACCACTAACAAATCTCTTGCAAGATTTGCAAAATTCAAATTCCAAAAAGCAGTTTCCAAAGCCAATATTGTTGAAAATCGCACCAGATTTGACAAATGAACAATTATTAGACATTATTGAAATTGTCAAAACTACTAAAATCGCTGGAGTAATTGCTACTAACACAACAATTTCCAGAGAAAATTTACAATCGGAAAACAAAACAGAAACTGGAGGTTTATCAGGAAAACCATTAACTAAACGATCCACTGAAGTTATACGTTTTCTTTCTGAGAAAAGCAACAAAGCCTTTTCCATCATAGGTGTTGGTGGTATTCATTCAGCTGAAGATGCTATTGAAAAACTGGAGGCTGGAGCATGTTTGTTGCAATTATACACAGGTTTTATTTATGAAGGACCAAATTTGGTAAAAGAAATCAACAAAGCGATACTGAGAAAATCTTCCTAACTTAGCAATACCAAATCGACACAATTGAAATCACCAATCAAAATCATAGAATGTCCACGTGATGCCATGCAAGGCATAAAAACTTTTATCCCAACGGATAAAAAAGTGGATTATTTACAAGCATTGCTTCGCGTTGGTTTTGACACGATTGATTTTGGAAGTTTTGTTTCGCCAAAAGCGATTCCTCAAATGCAAGATACCACAGAAGTTTTAGCACAATTGGATTTATCGCAAACACAGAGTAAATTATTGGCTATTATTGCCAATACACAAGGTGCAGAGTTGGCTTCAGTTCACGCAGCAATTCAGTATTTAGGTTTTCCTTTTTCCATTTCTGAGAATTTCCAAATGCGAAATACCCACAAAACTATTGCTGAAAGTTTAATTACACTTCAAGAAATTTTAGACATTGCCGATGCGTCGAATAAAGAAGTTGTGGCTTACCTTTCTATGGGGTTTGGAAATCCGTATGGCGATCCTTGGAACATAGAAATCGTTGGTGAATGGACGGAACGATTAGCAAAAATGGGTGTAAAAATTCTTTCCCTTTCTGATACCGTTGGAAGTTCTACTCCAGATGTAATTGATTACTTGTTTTCTAATTTAATTCCAAAATATCCAGCCATAGAATTTGGAGCTCATTTGCATACCACTCCAGATAATTGGCATGAAAAGATTGATTCTGCCTACAAAGCTGGTTGCAGAAGATTTGATGGCGCAATTCTTGGGTTTGGTGGTTGTCCAATGGCAAAAGATGATTTGACAGGCAATATGCCAACAGAAAAACTCCTCTCCTATTTTACTACACAAAGAGAAAACACCAACATAAATCCAATGAGTTTTGAAAGTGCTTATAATGAAGCTTCAAAAATTTTCAATCAATATCATTAAAGTTAAAAACTTCGTAAATCGTTCTTCTTACTTCTAACTTTACACTATATTTGTACGCAATTTAACTACAACACTGAACCCAGTTCAGCATAAACTACAAATTGCAATGAACACATACAACTCAAAAATCATCAGCGAAGGTTTAACTTATGATGACGTGCTCTTGGTTCCCAACTTTTCTGATGTACTTCCAAGGGAGGTAAATATACAGTCAAAATTCTCGAAAAACATTACCCTTAATGTCCCTGTAGTATCAGCCGCTATGGATACTGTTACTGAAAGCGCTATGGCTATAGCTATGGCTCAAGAAGGTGGCATTGGAGTACTGCATAAAAACATGACTATCGAACAACAAGCTGCCAAAGTACGCAAAGTAAAACGTGCAGAAAGTGGTATGATAATCGACCCTGTTACTTTACCTCTTACAGCAACTGTATTAGATGCTAAAACTGTTATGAAAGAATTTGGCATAGGAGGAATTCCTATAGTTGATGACAATAAAATTTTAAAAGGAATAGTAACCAACAGGGACTTGCGCTTTGAAAAAAATAATTCCCGTCCTATTATAGAAGTTATGACAAGTCAAAATCTTATAACTGTTGCAGAAGGAACGTCTTTAGGGCAAGCAGAAGTTATTTTACAAGGAAATAAAATTGAAAAACTTCCTGTTGTAAATACAGATTATAAATTAGTTGGTTTAATTACTTTTAGAGACATCACCAAACTTACTCAAAAACCAATAGCTAATAAAGATTCTTTCGGGCGATTGCGCGTAGCTGCTGCTATTGGAGTAACTTCAGATTCACTTGAAAGAGCATCTGCATTAGTAAATGCGGGAGTAGATGCCATAGTAATTGATACGGCTCATGGACATACCGAAGGAGTGGTTGCTGTTTTGAAAAATATAAAATCAAAATTTCCCAATATAGATGTAATTGTAGGTAATATTGCTACTCCTGAAGCTGCTAAATATTTAGTTGAAAATGGTGCTGATGGAGTAAAAGTGGGAATTGGTCCTGGTTCTATTTGTACTACTCGTATAGTGGCTGGAGTTGGTTTTCCCCAGTTTTCTGCAGTCTTAGAGGTTTCGACAATATTGAAAGGTACTGGAATACCAGTTATTGCTGATGGTGGAATTCGTTATACTGGAGATATACCTAAAGCTATTGCTGCTGGTGCAAGTTCTGTGATGCTAGGTTCACTCCTAGCCGGAACCAAAGAAAGTCCTGGTGAAACTATTATATTTGAAGGCAGAAAATTCAAGTCTTATCGTGGTATGGGTTCTGTTGAAGCAATGCAAGAAGGTTCTAAAGATCGATATTTTCAGGATGTTGAAGATGATATCAAAAAATTAGTACCAGAAGGTATTGTTGGTAGAGTTCCATATAAAGGAGAACTAAACGAAAGTATGCAGCAATTTATCGGTGGACTTCGTGCCGGAATGGGTTATTGTGGGGCCAAAGATATTCCTACACTACAAGAAACAGGGCGCTTTGTGCGTATTACTTCAAGTGGAATAACTGAAAGTCATCCGCATAATGTTACTATTACAAAAGAAGCTCCGAATTATTCTAGATAATTTTAAATAAATTTTAAAGAACATAAAAAGGCTTAAGTTTACTACTTAAGCCTTTTTATTTTTAAAAAAAACAATTTTTTAGACTGGTTAAGATTGTTAAATTATAAATTTTTATAATTTTATTACACATACCCCCTATTTTTTTAGGGTATAAAATAATAATTTAATAAAAATTTTATAATTTAAACTTTTTTTTATGGGGTATTGTTCGTTTTATATATTTTTACAAAAATTTTAAATATAAAACATAATGAGAAAAATTATTTTAAGTGTTATTCTAATAACGATTTTAGTGTTATCTATTTTTTCGGTTTTTTTATTTCCAGAAGGAACAAAATTAGGATCTCATATTGTAGAGCTTAAATTAGACACTGGAGATACTGCCTGGATGCTTGTTGCAACTGGTTTTGTATTATTGATGACTCCAGGCCTAGGATTCTTTTATGGAGGAATGGTAGGCAAGAAAAACGTAATTAGTACTGTTCTTCAGAGTTTTATGGCTATGGTGATAGTAACCGTGTTATGGGTTGTTATTGGATTTGGACTATGCTTTGGACCTTCTATAGGAGGCTTTATTGGTGATCCCACATCAAATTTATTTTTTAATGGAGTAAGTGCCAATACTGCTTGGGAATTGGCTCCAACTATTCCATTTATTTTATTTGCTTTATTTCAAGCAAAATTTGCAATAATTACACCTGCTTTAATAACAGGAGCATTTGCAGAACGCGTTCGTTTTTGGGCTTACTTGTTATTTATGGTTTTATTTATAATTTTCGTTTATGCACCTTTATGTCATATGACTTGGCATCCTGATGGTATTTTCTTTGGATGGGGTGTATTAGATTTTGCTGGCGGAACAGTAGTACACATGAGTGCTGGCTGGGCTGCACTTGCCGGCGCAATTTTCTTAGGAAAAAGAAAAATACAAAAGACTAATCCTGCTCGTATCACTTATGTTTTATTGGGAACAGGTTTATTGTGGTTTGGTTGGTTTGGTTTTAATGCTGGTTCAGCTGTTGGTTCTGGAAGTCTTGCTGCTCAAGCTCTGGGAACTACTACTGTTGCTGCCGCTGCGGCTGCAATGGGTTGGGTTTTCCTTGATAAAATTCTTGGTCACAAACTTTCTGCAATGGGAGCTTGCATAGGTGCCGTTGTTGGATTAGTCGCTATTACTCCAGCTTCTGGTTTTGTTACCATACCTTCTGCATTAGCTATTGGCTTTATTGCTAGTATAATAAGCAATCTTGTAGTTAGTAAATTTCCTAAAGGGAAAATCGATGATGCTTTAGATGTATTTGCTTGTCACGGTGTCGGCGGAATGGTTGGTATGCTTTTAACTGGTGTATTTGCCTCAAAATCTGTTAATGCAATTGTTGGTGACAATCAAGGTTTAATATATGGTGATACTACTTTGTTTTTAATTCAATTAAAAGCTTTAGTACTCGTATCAATATTCGCTTTCGCGGTATCCTATGCCCTTTTCTTTATCGTTAATAAAATAACACCTCTTCGTGTAAGCGAAGAAAAAGAAGAGCTTGGACTAGACATCACACAACACGGTGAATTCCTCTAAATAAATTATTTAAAATCAAACTTATTTACTGTAAATATTTTCAACAACATCTATTTGCCCCAGATGTTGTTGATAGTATTTTCTGTTGTCCAAATCTAAAAAAAATCATTACTAATTAACTTTTAAAAAAACAACACATGAAAACAATTAAAACAATTTTTAAAAACAATTTTTTTCAAATAGCAGGTTTTTGCCTATTGGCTATATATTCTGCTAATGCACAAGAAGGCACAACAATATTACCCGGAACTACTTTCGCAGGATCTGCTGATTTCTATTATAAATATGACTTTGCAGAAGTAGATAACAGTTACACCAGTTTTACACATTCCCACGATTCCTATGAAATTGGAATGGCTTCTATTGAAGCTTCTCACAAATTAGGAAAAGCTTCCATATTTGTTGATCTAGGTTTTGGTTCAAGAGCAAGTGAATTTACATACAACGATGCTGCCAATACTTTTATGATTAAACAAATGTATATTACCTATGATTTTTCGTCTAGTTTTAAACTAACAGCTGGTAGTTTTGGTACTCATATCGGATACGAATTAGTAGATGCCGTTGATAATAAAAACTACAGTATGTCTTATGCTTTTACAAACGGACCATTTTTCAATACAGGAGTTAAAGCTCAATATACCTCAGGAAAATATAGCTTTATGGCTGGAATTACTAACCCAACAGATTTTAAAACTTCTGGCGAGGCGGGATCTAAAAATAAAACTTTTATTGGTCAAATTGGTTATGTTGCAGACAAAGGTAGTGCTTACCTGAATTTCACTTCGGGAAGTGCTAATCCTGCATCTGATAAAAACAAAACCCAATTTGATTTTGTTGCAAGTAGAAAGTTGAATACTAAATTGACACTAGGTTTCAATGGAACGTATGCTATGGTTACGGATGATAATGACAGTGATCTTGATGCTAACTGGTTTTCACTTGTAGGTTATCTAAACTATACCTTTAAAGGCAAATGGAGTGCGGCTTATAGATTAGAATATTTTGATGACAAAGATGGTGCTATATATACAGCAATGCCTGGCATCATTGGCAATACGCTATCTTTAAATTATAAAGAAGGAAACTTTACTTTTATTCCCGAAGTTAGATTTGATTCTTCATCAGAAGCTATTTTTAATAAAAAAGATAGTAGCGCAACAGGCTCATCTGCATATGTTTTATTAGCAACAACCTATTCTTTTTAAAAATGGTTTAATAGTCAAAAATAGTTGGTAAAAATGCTGTAAAGCATTATAAAATATGATATTCCCGAAAGTTTATTGAAATTCGTTTCAATAAACTTTTTTTATTTATTAGGTTTACAAATAAAAAGAACGTTCTCATTACTAATAGCGATACCGTTTTTATTCTTTGTTATTTTCTCTTTGTTCTATGTTCTTTTACAGAATAATTTTTCTTGAAATTGTCATTCCATTTTCCAACTTTATTTTTACAATTAATGTTTGTTGGCTCATAGTAATATATGCTGGACCCCTTTTTTAAAGTTTAATAATTTTAGAAATGTATCTTTGCCCAACTGAGAGAAAAATTATTTGTTTTTTGATATAAAAATTACCCTCACAAATCACCACACAAATTTTAAAAATCTCATAACTTATTAAAAATAAATAAATTAACATTTTGAATTACTTATCAGTAGAAAATATATCTAAATCCTTTGGAGAACGAACGTTGTTTGAAAACATATCTTTTGGCATCAACAAAGACCAAAAAATTGCCTTCATTGCCAAAAATGGTTCAGGAAAAACTTGTATAATGAATATT
>CALPPS020000079.1 GCA_943325515.2 Flavobacterium psychrophilum | reverse complement strand
CAAGAGCTTGGGCTACTCCTGCCAAACTGTACCGATAGCCTACCAAATAAGACGAACCTTTTTCTTTGTTAATAGGTCCTTCCGTGGTGGCTTCCAATCCGGTAATTACTCCAAGTTGAAGGGTTGTTTCTCGCTTTTTAGAATTTCCATTTCTAAAACCAATATCAAAAACGCCAGAAGTTGCATTGCCATATTCAGCTGGAAAAGCCGAAGTAAAGAAATCGGAATTCTTCAACAAATTGGTATTCAAAGCACTTACCGCTCCACCAGTGGTTCCAACTGATGCAAAATGATTGGGATTGGTTACATTCATTCCGTCAATGCGCCACAAAACTCCAACTGGTGAATTTCCTCTAATTACAATATCATTTCTACTGTCATCAGGTGCACTTACTCCTGCAAAATTGGCAACCAAACGGGCAACATCACTTCTTCCGCCTGCAAAACGATTGACTTCTTCCATTGAAAAAGTTCTGGCGCTAACAGTGGCTAACTTATTTATAGTACTAGCTTTATTGGATGTTTTTATAACAATTTCGTCTAATTTCTTATATTCATCTTCCATCGCTATATCCAAAATAACTTCTTTACCAGAAGTAACAATTACATTTGGAATTACAACTTCTTTGTAACCTACAAAGGAAACTTTAATATCGTAACGCTCTGGGGTAATTTCGGTTAAAACATAATTCCCATTTTCATCGGTAATTGCTTTTATTTCGGAATTATTTATTTGAACGGTTGCACCAATTATAGGCGTTTGAGACAATTTATCAATAACAATTCCACGGATGTTTTGCTTATTGTTTTGTGCAAAAGAAATTGCTGAAATCAATAATAGTATAAAGTATTTTTTCATCTTTTATAAATTAAGTTTTCACAAATTTATAAGATGGATAAGTTTATTAAAAATCAGTTAACGTTGAGTTGTTGAATAAGCATATTGAATTGTAAATAATAATTCTTTATCTATTTTTAATAAACGATTAAAGATTTAATTGCTTAAATATTGGCTTATCTTCCTTTTTAATTATAGCATAAAAACAAATTAATTGAAATTGTTGAAATGGGGGTATTGTAATATGTAAGATTAGATATATAGTGATAGCAACAGTGGCAGGCTGATTTAGTCTTAATTATATCTTTTTTTTTGACCTTATTTTAATACTTCCTCACTTAAAAAAAACTCATTTTTTGTAGTGGTAGTAAGGCTTGGCGTGTCTATAGATCTCAACTTCCTCACTTGAGCAAATCCATACCCTTTAATTCAAACACAATTAAATAACCCCTTAATACCTGAATATTAAGGGGTTATAGAGTAGCGAGAGGGAGATTTGAACTCCCGACCTCAGGGTTATGAATTTCATATTTTATCGAAATTAAGCCCTTTATGTAATTGATTTGTATAAAATCGTGTACCGTTTCGTGTACTCAAATTAAACCGCAATATAATTATTTTTTAAATACTTCTAATAGTATTTCCATTGATCAATTTGGTGATATTTCAATTGTAGAGTATTAGCAAAAGTGGTTTGATATGAGTACAAACTAAGAAAGCTTTTTAAAACGTATCAATAGCTTTTTGCAAATTTATAAAGATGTAGTTAAAAGTAATTAGTCTTCATTTTTCTCCGAATCATTGTCTTGTTCTTCTTCTTCTTGTTCTTCCATTTTTTTATTATTTCTGAAAGGTCTAAATGTTATTCCAAAGAACAAAGCTCTAGATTGTCGATCAGATCTACTATTAACAGAAAAGTTAGAACCTATCAAATCATAATTTCTTCTTTGGGTTAAGAAAATATCGGTGCATCTGATACTGATACTTAGTTTCTTATTATATAAATCTTGTTTGAAAGAAGCATCAACATAATATTGTCCAAAGTTTTTTATTAAAGGAGAAAAGGTAGGTGATTGATAATTAGCAGAGATTTGTAGCATTGATTTTTTCCAAGGGGTAAAATTATTATTCATTTTACCATTGTAACTATATTGATCTGTTTTGAATTCTTCGCCTACGTTAGTGCCATCAATAATATTTTTGTAATAATTCAAGCTTGAATTGATTTTCCACCATTTATACAATTGAAAATAAGCATTGATTTCTATTCCTATGTCTTTAGAGCTATTCAAGTTTTGATAATTAGTTTCAGTAACACCATCAGGTTTTAATATTACTATTTTCTGAATTGTTCCTGTAGAATATCTGTAATAAAGACTACCACTTATAGAGCTTTGCTTCCATGATTTGGTGTGGGTAAGGTCAAATGAATTGGTATACTCTGGTAACAAATTTGGATTTCCTTTATTTAAAAAGAATGGATCATTAAATTGTTGTAGCGGACTTATTTCCCTGAAAGCAGGTCTGTCTATTCTTCGACTGTACCGTAAGGTTAACTTATTATTATTTTTAAATTCTTCCAACAAATGAACACTTGGGAACAAATCAGTATAGTTAAATTCATTATTAACACTACCATTTGTGACATCAAATTTTATGTGGGTCTGTTCTACTCTTGCTCCTATTTTATAGCTAAAATTATTTACTTTATTCCTATAAGTAACATAACCTGCATTAACCATTAAATCATATCTGAAATCATTGGTAATTAATGGGTCTGTTATATAAATATCCAGGGGTTGATAGTAATTGTCTAATCTATAGGAAGCTTCCGTTTTTTTGGAACGGATTTTAATTCCCATTTCCATTTTTGCTTTCTTGGCCAAGGGTTGGTCATAATCTAGTTGACCTACTAAATTTGTTTCTGTGTTAAAATTATAGGTATTTGAAATTCCTGGAAGCTGTGTTGAAGGAGTACCGTCCAGGTTAAAATATTGCTGATAAATATCTCCTAAAGTATTCTCAGTTCCTTTAGAATAAAATAAATCAGAAGTCAACTGTTGTTGTGGTTTTTTGAACTTTTTGGTATAATTTAAAGTGAAGTTATTAGAATTATCATGATCCTTTTCGTTGATTCTTCTATTATACAAATCAGTTAATGCAAATGACTCATCAAGCTGTTCATATTTAAAATTATTCAAATCCTTGTCGATAGTTTTTGAGTTTAAATATGAAAATCCCAAGACACTTTTTTTACTGAATGCATATTCACCTCTGAACCTGAAATTTTGATTATTGGTTTTACTCCAAAAATCCCTGTCTTGATTAACATGTTTGATGACACCTTGTTGGTCAGTAGTTCGGTCTTTAGATTCCCATGTTTCCATATTGACGCTTTTAACATCATAAGAAGTAAACAAACTTAATTTGCCATAATTAAAACTGAAATTTGCCGAACCATTATACCGATCTAAAGTACCTGCACTCACTGTTATCAAACCGTTAATACCTGGTTTTTTTTGATTTTTTAATATAATATTGATAATACCACTGCTGCCGTCAGCATCATACTTAGCCGATGGATCGTTAATGACTTCTATACTTTCAATTAAACTTGCCGGAATATAATCCAGAATTTGAGAACGACTTATTCCTAATATGCCGCTTGGTTTACCGTTAATGTATATTTTGACCCTACCACCTCTCAATGTCACCGACCCATTTTGATTCACAAAGACCGAGGGAATATTTTGTAAAATATCTCCAGCAGTTCCGTTTGCACTAACAGCGTTGGCATCTATGCGGTATATTTTTTTATCTACATCAATCTTCAATTTATAATTGCCTTCAATCTTAACTTCATCCAAATTAATAGAGGAACTTTTAATTTTGATTTCTCCAAGTGCTATAGAACTGCTTTTTCCATCAACTTTAACATTTACTTTTTTAGACTCATAGCCTATCAAATTAATTTTGAGATAATAACTACCTTTAATTTTGGCACTTATTTCAAATTTCCCCTCAAAATCAGTTACTTTACTAAAAACTTGTGTAGAGTCTTTTACCGCAATTAATTTAACAATGGCATTTTCAACAGGTATTTCATTGGCATCATCCATTACTTGACCAGTAATAGAGGTAGGACTTGTTTCCTGTGAAAAGGACACAGCCGAACAAAACAAAAGAACAACAAAAAAAAATAGAGATTTGAATTTAATGTAAGGTTTATTATAATTATAATGCATTTTTTTATGTTATTTATTATTAAATTAATTAGGTAGGGTAAAAATATATATTTTTGTTGTATAATATGTTAAAAATATAAATCAAAACTGTGGAAGATTTTTTTAATCAAATGAAAAACCAATTAAACTTCAGTTTATATTAAGAAATACTATTGTTTTTCCCTAATTATTTAAAAATAAAACAAACCAATCCAAACAATTTTTATGAAATTAAAAACCACTTTTTTATTTGCAATTGCATTATTAACAACGATTACTACATCGGCTCAAGTATGGGAAAATCGTTATAACGGACAAGGTGATTATAGTGATCGTTTTACCGCAGTGATGACTGATGCCTCAGGTAATGTTTACTTAGCAGGTTCAACGGTGATTTCTGGAAATAATCAAGATATCTTGTTGTTAAAACTGGATGCCAATGGTAATACTGTGTGGAGAAATATTTATAATGCACCTGCTTCGGGAGTTGATGCTGCTTTGGCTATGACTATGGATACTTCAGGCAATATATACATCACTGGATATGCAAAATTCAATTCTTCTGCTACGGATATTGTTACTATAAAGTATAATTCACTAGGCGTTATCCAGTGGTCAACCAATTATGGTTTTACTACCGATCAATATGAACAAGGTAATAGCATAGTTGTAGACAACAGCGGTAATGTTTTTGTAACTGGACAAAGTGACCCTGACTCAACTACAAATGCAAGTGACGATTATGTAGTACTAAAATATAACGCCTCCGGAGTTCAACAATGGGTACAAAGAACCAACGGAACAGGAAATGGCATTGATCGCCCTTCCAAAATAGTGCTTGATCCAACAGGAAATCCTGTAGTAACAGGACGTTCTGACAATTTAGTTAATTATGATTATTTAACTGTGAAATACAATACTACTACAGGAACTCCAATCTGGTCTGTTAGATATGACAGAACAAGAAATGATTGGGCTACCGATCTTGTAATCAATCCAGCTAATGGAAATATCTATGTAACTGGAAGAAGTAGAAATATTGATTTTGATTATGCTACTGTATGTTATAACGCATCGGGGGTACAACAATGGGCAACGGTTTACGACAATGCAATTGGAGATAATCGTGCCACAAACATCGGTATCGACTCTGCTGGAAACTTATATGTTACTGGTCAAAGTGATGTGGGAGCAATAGCTGTAAATTATGACATTACCACTATAAAATATAATAGTTTAGGCGCTCAACAATGGATTAATACCTACAGTGGTTCAGCTTTGAATGATGATATTCCAACAGCTTTTTATGTTAGTCCTACTGGAAGTGTATTTATAACGGGTTCAGTTGACACAGATTCAACTGCCAATGTGGTGAATGATTATGTAACCTTAAAATACAATACAACAGGTACAATACAATGGTCACAACTATATACGGCTAGTGTTTCATCAAATGATATTCCAAAAGGAATTATAGAAGATGCCTTAGGCAATGTCATTGTAACGGGTTCTTCAGAAGTTATCCCTCAAAAAAATGGTGTAACGATTAAATACAATAGTGCTGGCGTATCCCAATGGGTTAATACTTTCAACGAACAAGGAGACAATACCGACAAACCAAATGCCATGGTAATGGATGCTACTGGAAATATTTTTATAGCAGGTAATGTAGAAGAATATGGAACCGATAGAAACTTTGCGTTACAAAAAATAAGCACAACAGGTGCTACTGCATGGATAAGAACCATAAATGGAACTTCAGTTGGTAGTTCAGATTCGGCTCAAGCAGTAGCAGTAGATAATCTTGGTAATATTTACGTAGCTGGTTATACGCATAACAAAGGATCTTCAAGTGATTATACCATTGCAAAATATGATACTAACGGAAATCAACTTTGGGTAACTAGTTATGATTTTAATACGGAAACCGATAGAGCATTGTCTATGGTTTTAGACGCTAGCAACAATATTTATCTTACAGGAAGAAGCGATAGCGATGCTAGTAATGTAATTTCTAATGATGATATCCTTACCATGAAATACAATAGCAACGGAGTATTTTTATGGGCAACACGTTATAACGGTGTAGGAAATTTAATTGATACTGGTAGAGTTGTTCGTGTAGCGCCTTCTGGAAATGTATATGTTGGCGGAAGAACATTTAACGGCACTAACTATGATTATATTGTTTTAAAATATAATACAACTGGTGCCCAACAATGGGTAAATGCCTATAATGGTGGCGGTAATGATGAAGGCTTTTTCATGGAAATCGATGCTACTGAAAACGTATACATTACAGGAAATAGTGATAATGCGGGTCTTACCAATACTGATATCGTAACCATCAAAATTAACTCCGCAGGTGCAACGCAATGGATAAAACGATACGATGGAACTGCTGGTGGAAATGACTTGGCCGATGCTATCAAATTAGATACTGCAGGAAATATTGTTGTTGCCGCAACAGTGGATACAGATACACAAAGCACTACAATTAATAATGATATTGCGTTATTAAAATACGATACCAATGGAAATTTAGTGTGGGCAAATACTTATAACGGTACAGCAAATGGAGATGACCAAGCCTTTGATATAGCTACAGACACATCAAATAACATTTATCTAACCGGAATGGCGAACGGAACTGCAAATTATGATTATGCTACAGTTAAATTCACATCAGCCGGATTGATGAGCAATGTCCTAACTTATAATGGAACTAATAATGGAGAAGACATTCCACAATGCATCCTATTCAAAAATAATTTTATTTATGTAACAGGAAGTAGTTTTGGCATCAATGCGCAAGCCGATTTTACCACACTTAAATACGACCCTGTAACTTTAGGCATCGATACAACAGCAAACTATTCAGGAAGTATAAAAGTATATCCTAATCCAGCCAAAAACTATATCACGATTGACGCTTCACAATTGCCATCTGATAACAACAGTCTTAGTGTTATCATATCTGATATGACCGGAAGAGTAGTTTACACCTCTTCTAACTTGGCTTCTTCAGTAGCTGAAGTATACATTCAAAACCTGACTACAGGAACATACATCCTTCAGGTAATGAATGGAAGTTCGAAAATAGACACCAAAAAAATTATTATCAACTAACCGATTAACTATAAATCAACCTAAATTACCAAATAGTATGTTATCTAAAATTAAGAAAACCATTATCTGCCGTGATATTAAGAGTTTTACTATTGATAAAAGCAGAAACCTTACCTATACACCCAAAAAAGGCGATGTAGCCGTTTTTGAAGTATTAGAATTAGGAAAACATCGCACTATACAATCAGAAAGTAAACGTATCATGACCATTGTGGAAGGCGATATCATTATGGCTGCCTTTGCCAACAGGTATGCTACCGAACAATTTGAAGGATATGTGCCTAATGAACCAACAGAACTACTTGACATCTTGGGAGCAGGTGGTGCAATTGGTATACTAAAATCAAAACATGCCAATTTCAAACACATTCCTGCCACTCAAGTTCGATTAGTGGGATATGCAGTTGACGAAAAAGGAGAAATAATTAATACGATTCACAGAGAAACTCCTGCTATACCATTCAATGGTTATGTACCTAATAATGCAAAAGTAATTTTATCTATAGGTTCTTCTATGGATAGTGGTAAAACAACTACTGCAGCCTTCTTAGCACGCGGTCTTAAAGCTGCCGATAAGAAAGTAGCCTTTATTAAACTAACAGGAACTTGCTATACTAAGGACATGGATTTAGTTTTTGACTGTGGCGCTGATAAAACCGTTGATTTTACCAATGCAGGTTTTCCATCTACCTATATGTGTGATAAGCAAGAATTACTAAATTTATATCAAACACTATTACACCAACTTGAGCCAACAAAACCAGAATATATTGTGATGGAAATAGCCGATGGTCTATTACAACGTGAAACCGAGTTCTTATTGCGTGATAAAGCATTTATGGCTACCATTAATAATATTATTTTCTCTTGTGGCGATAGTTTAGCGGTATTTTTTGGAATTGATTTCTTATCTAAACTAGGATTTACACCGGGAGCACTTAGTGGTGTATTTACAATGAGCCCATTATTAATTGAAGAAGTAAAAGACAGAACCAAAATCCCTGTATTAACAATCGATGAATTAATGACAGGAGAATCTATAGACTGTTTCATAAAAGAATATGCAAACTAAAAAAACGCTGCTTACCGAATTCATAAAAAATAATAGTAAAGTTATCTCGGCTTCTTTTGTATTCGGATTTTTAAGCATCGTTGCAACAATTTTTATTCCTATTTTTTTAGGAAAATATTATCAAATAGCACTTCATACCCATTCTGCAAGGGGCAAAATGTTTGATGTGTTATTTGGAAATATAACTACAATTAAAGTATTTTTCATTGTTTTTTCAGTCCTAATTATAAGTAAATTCATCACCGATTTCCTAATGAAATATTATCTAGGTATAACAGGTGAATTATTAGCTAAAAATATAAGAGAAAGTTTATTTTTAAGGCAACTCAACGCCAAACTGGAAGTTCATCAAAAAAAAGAAACAGGGCTCTACTTACTTCGCTATACAGGTGACTTATCAGCAATTCAAAATTATCTTACCAAAGGGATTATAACATTTGTAAATGACTGTCTTCATCTAATCTTGGCATTAATTGTTTTAGCATTTCTAAATGTTCATTTAACATTAATTCTATTAGCTTCTTATCCTGTAATTTTTATTTCCATTTTATACCTAAATAAAAAACTAAAAGTTCTTACCGGAAAAAGAAGAAATAGAAGGTCTAATAACCTTTCCTTTGTTTCCTCTCGGTTAAATTCCATTTTAACAATAAAAGTCTTTAACAGACAAAATGTAGAAAACGAAAAATACGCTAAAGGTTCCACCAGTTTATACCAGTATGGAGTAAAATATTATAAACTTTATTCACTGATATTCGCATTGTTGCCTTTTATGTTATACAGCATGTTGGCCCTTATTTTATGGATAGCATATGACATGAAACACGAGGGGCATTACAAAATACACGGGCACATTTTATTGACGTTTATCATGACAATGGTAAACGTTATTCCGGTATTAAAACGAATATTAAGTGTGAACTTTATTTGGCAGGCAGGCGACATTTCATTCACTAAACTTCTTCGGGTTTACAATGCCAAGCAAGAAGTAAATCAAAATCCATCCGACAAAGAAATAACTTCTGGCAGTATCGAATTCAAGAATGTTTCCTTTGCATTTGCCAATGGCGAAAACATTATAAATAATCTTTCCTTCCAAATTCCGTCCAATGCATTGATACTAATTTCCGGGGAACACCAAACAGGTAAAAGTACCTTGTTTAAATTAATTACAGGTTTGTATGAAGCCAAAGAAGGTGAAATTTTAATTGGTAAAATCAATATCAACAACTATAGTAAATTACTACTCAGAAAAAAGGTAACAATACTTTCGGATGAATTCCCGCTAATTGGAAAAACCGTTTTTGAGTGTATTTCTTATAGCCGAAAAGAAGAAAAAAGACAACCTGCTTTTGCCATTTTGCAAAAATTAGGTTATGTAAAAGAAAGCGAAGGCGAAAATGTTTTAAATCAACCTATATTTGAGAATGGCAAAAATATTTCGTACAGCCAACGAAAAATATTAATGTTGGCCAGAGCCTTATTAACCAACAAAAAAATATTGCTTTTAGACGAACCTTTTGAAGGATTGGATGAATCTTTAGTAAATAAAATTGTAGTGCTTTTAGAAGAATATAGATCCAATCATACCGTTCTGATAATCGACCGGAACAAACAACATAGTTTGCAATATGATCTTGAATTACAATTGGTCAAAAATAATTAAAACTATATCTCAAGTTATGTTAAAAGCAAACACTAATTTTGTTCTTTAACTGAAAACAACATAAAACTGTCACTATGCGTTATATCACTTATTTTATTGTTTTAATGTTATTATGCTCTTGCAATATCATTCAAGCACAAGAAAAACAACAACCTGAAAAACCGCTGAAAATGAATTCTAATTTCTCAATAGCTATACACGGAGGTGCCGGTAATATGGCCAAAAAAAACCTGACTCCTGAAAAAGAAGCAGAATATAAAGCAAAATTAGAGGAAGCTATAGATAAAGGACGAACTCTATTAGCTGAAGGAGCCCAAGCTGTTGATGTAGTAGAAGCAGTGATTAAAATACTTGAAGATTCACCATTGTTTAATGCCGGCAAAGGTTCTGTTTTTGCTCATGACGGAACCAATCAAATGGACGCTGCCATTATGGACGGAAAAACATTAGACGCTGGGACTTTGGCCAATGTTAGAACTATTAAGAACCCTATCAGTGCTGCAAAACTCATTATGAAAAAATCAAAATTTGTTTTCCTTTCTGGCAAAGGTGCAGAGAAGTTTGCCAAAGAAAACAATACTGAAATTGTAGATACTTCTTACTTCTTTTACCAATCGCGTTGGGATGAATTTATCAAAATTCGAGATTCCAAAAAAATCAAACTCGATAATGACAGTTCAAGTGGCATGCTTGACCCATTTAATAGTTCAATAGATAAGTATGGAACCGTGGGTTGTGTTGTTATGGATAGATTTGGAAATCTTGCAGCCGGAACATCAACAGGAGGTATTGTCAACAAAGATTATAATCGTATAGGAGATTCTCCAGTTATTGGAGCTGGTACTTATGCTAATAATAAAACCTGTGCTATTTCTTGTACCGGTCATGGTGAAGATTTTATTAGACTGGTTGCGGCTCATGATGTTTCCGCTCTAATGGAATATAAAAGAGTAAAACTTAAAACGGCAGTATCCAGAGTAATAAAAAAAATAACGGATATAAAAGGGCGGGGTGGAATAATTGCTATTGACCACAAAGGCAATATTGTTATGGATATGAATACTAATGGTATGTTCAGAGCAAGCGCTAATCAAGATGGTGTAATTAATGTGGCTATTTATAAATAACTATTATTTATAATGTTATTACATTTTTTCTAATTCCATTTCCTTTTTCGTCAATTAAGTCGAAAGTTTCAATAAGTGAAATTATAGAGGGATTTATTTTTGACAACCGTTGGATTTTCTTTTCAGTTTCAGATAATATTATTTCAACTCTATTTTTACTCGCATTGTTTCTTTTTGCAAAGTAAATATCCGCTAAATCTGTTCCTGTTTCAAATTCCGAGTTCTCAACTATTGAACTGCATTTGATTTTAAAACCTTGCTTTTGCAATTCGATTACTTTTTTATTCCAGTCTTCAAAT
>CALPPS020000078.1 GCA_943325515.2 Flavobacterium psychrophilum | reverse complement strand
TTCGGATTTTTGATATCTTCTTCACTAGTTATTTCTACCATTAGCGAAGCTAAATCTACTTTCTTGTCATAATCATTTCTAAAAACCTCTAAGACTTTTGCTAAAGGTTCCTTATTGATAAAAGGCTCATCGCCTTGTACATTTACTACGATATCTACCTCTAGATTCTCAACCGCTTCAGCTATTCGGTCGCTGCCGCTTTCGTGTTCCTTGATACTCATGATGGCTTTCCCACCATTACTTATAATTTCGTCGTAAATCAAAATAGAATCAGTAACCACAAAAACATCGTGAAACAAACCAGTATGCACCGCTGCTTGATAGGTTCTGAGAATAACTGTTTTTCCCTCTAAATCCTGCATCAGTTTGGCAGGAAAACGAGTAGAAGCATAACGAGCAGGAATAACGGCAATGATTTTCATATGTTGAGTGGCTGAGTTATTGTTTGGCTAAGATACAAAGTTGGATTTGAGTATAAAAATATTTTACTCCTCAAAACTCTCATTTTTAAACCCAATCAAATACAACTTGTCTTTGGCGCGCGTCACAGCAGTGTAGAGCCAGCGCACATAATCTACATCAATTCCGTTGGGTAAATAAGGTTGCTCAATAAAAACCGTATTCCATTGTCCGCCCTGTGATTTATGACAAGTGATAGCATAGGAGAATTTTACTTGCAAAGCATTGAAGTATTCGTTGTTTTTTACTTTAAGGAATTTGCGGTATTGGGCTTCGCCTTCGTAATCTTTTAGTACTTCTTGATATAGTCGGTTGCTTTCGTCAAACGTTAACGAAGGTGACTCACTAGTAATGGTATCCAATAATAATATCGTTTCAAAAGGTTTTTGGTTGGGATAATCCACCATTCTAATTTTGACTTTGGCAAACTTGAAACCATACAATTCTTTGAAGTTGAAAATCTCCAATACTTCTACGATATCGCCATTGGCAATAAATCCGGCTTCATCGGTTTCTTTGAGCCAAAAATAATTGTTCTTCACCACCATCAAATAATCGCCTACTGAAAGTTCGCTA
The DNA here is from genome assembly GCA_943325515.2 of Flavobacterium psychrophilum. Classification (GTDB taxonomy): domain Bacteria; phylum Bacteroidota; class Bacteroidia; order Flavobacteriales; family Flavobacteriaceae; genus Flavobacterium; species Flavobacterium psychrophilum_R. The sequence continues at coordinate 10,381 of CALPPS020000078.1, read as the reverse complement.
TCCTTATCCAAAATTTTGGTTCGGATTTGTTGGTTGTACTGATTGGCTCTTTTATTGGAACGCACGATGAAACAGGTATCTTCAATACTATAATTACTATAAGCACTTTGAATGGCATCTTGAATATCAAACCCATCAGACAAGCGAACGATGTCTTTAAAGCCTTTCAGGTTAAACTGAAACGTGTCTACAAAAGCACTTTTCAAAATTTCGCGCAACTCGGTAGCATTATACAAAATTCCCGATTTCTCCCCCTGACGCATCACTTCGTCCAACTCAATAGAAAAAACTTCTTTATTGAAATGCATAGCCAAAGCATCGGTATCCAAAGCTGGACTAACATCCAACTGCACAGGTGGCAACTGAGCGGTATCGCCCAATAAAATCAGCTTGCAATTCTCACCATTATACACATAGGACATCAAATCATCTAGCAACGAACCGTTTTCATATAACTTCGACTCGGTATTCACATCCGAAATCATAGACGATTCGTCCACTATGAAAATAGTATTCTTATGCTTATTGGTTTGCATGGTGAATGTCACACCACCACTTTTTCCTTTCTTCGGAAAATAGATTTTCTTATGAATGGTAAATGCAGGTTTATTGGAGTAATTCGCAATGACTTTAGCAGCACGACCAGTTGGTGCCAGCAAAACATACTTTTTATTTATAGCACCAAGATTATTAACTATGGTAGAAATAACGGTTGTTTTTCCGGTTCCAGCATAACCTTTTAAAACAAAAAGTTCTTCTTTATGGGTATTGGTTAAAAAAACAGCTATTTGTTGCAAAAAAATATCCTGCTTTACAGTCGGTTGAAACGGAAACTGGTTGCGTAAAAGACTATAAAACTGGCTGGAAGTCATAAAAGGTAAAAATCAAATTGGAATTTCAAAGATAGTAATTAAGAAGAAAGCGAAAAGAATAAAGATCATAGACTTTCGACTTTATAACTTCAAACCCACCAAGAATTAATTATCAATTATCAATTATCAATTGTTAATTGTTTTGTAAGTTTGCTAAGTTTATAATAAACATATCTTTTATGTGGCAAAACACTAGCGTTATCGATAAAACATATAAAAAACTAACAATTCTAGTTTCCTTGAATGGTTTGTCTTTTGCTACATACGATACGCTAACGAACAAACCTTTGTCGCTACAAAAAATTGAAATGGGTAAAGTGGCTTTAACGAGTAAAATTGAAGATCTTTTTACCGAAGCTTTTCAAAACTATCCTGAGCTGAAAGCGGGATATGATGATATTGTAATTCTTCATAGTAACAACCTTTCTACTTTTGTGCCAACAGCATTATTTGATGCCGAATATTTGGGAAGCTATTTGCAGTTCAATACCAAGGTTTTTGAAACTGATTTCTTTGCCTTTGATGAATTGCCAACTTATGAAATGAATAACGTGTATATTCCTTATGTGAATATGAACAACTATTTCATTGACCAATTTGGGACTTTTGACTATAAACATGCCAATACTATTTTAATTCAAAAGCTATTGGAAGTTTCCAAGAATAATGATGAAAGAAAAATGTTTGTGTATGTAAGTGATAACCATTTTGAAATTGTTATTATTCAAAATCAAAAACTGCAACTCTTCAATTCTTTCGATTATAAAACTCCTGAAGATTTTATCTACTACATCTTATTCACAGCGGAACAACTGCATTTGAACCCAGAAAGTTTCCAATTAGAACTTTTAGGGAAAATCACCAAAGATGATTCGCTTTATGAAATTGTATATAAATATATTCGAAATGTTTCTTTGTTTGATGTAAGTCATATGCAAAATCAATTCTCTGAAAGTGAAAATCGAGAACATTTCATAGTTATGCAATCATGAGAATTATTTCGGGCAAATATAAAGGCCGAAGAATAGCACCACCCAAAAACCTTCCTGTTCGTCCAACTACTGATATGAGTAAGGAAGCGGTATTCAACGTTTTGAATAATCATTTTAATTTTTCGGAGCTAAAAGTGTTAGAGCTATTTGCTGGCACAGGCAGTATTAGTTATGAATTTGCTTCGCGAGGCTGTTCACCAATATTGTGTGTAGATGGTGATATGGGTTGTATTAATTTCATCAAAAAAACAACCAAGGAATTTGACTTTGATATAACTGCCATCAAAAGTGATGTGTTTAAATTTCTAGAAAAACATCATGGTAATTACGATATCATCTTTGCAGATCCACCTTATAATTTAGCGCAAAAGGATTTCGAGAAAATCATCGAACTCATTTTTGAAAACGAATTATTGGATGACCAAGGCATGCTTGTAGTAGAACATTCTAAATACACCAAGCTCGACCACATGGCAAATTATTCGTTCCAAAAAAACTATGGCGGTTCTGTTTTTACCTTCTTTCAATTTGAAGGTAATGATGAAGAAGCAGATGATTTGGAAGAGGAAGATGAATGTTAAAACCCAAACTCGTCATTCCGTCTAGTCAGCATGACAAAAAATACATAAAAAAAGCAGACCTATAAGCCGGATTCTGTTCTTTCTGAACTTGTTTCAGAATCTAAAACAAATTAGAAATACCTTATCATTTATCTAGACCAACAATTGCTCATTGGTTCAAGCTTCCTACCCTTCGACAACGGACGAGTTATCCTTAAATGCCGATATACTTGGAATTTCACCGCATAGAGTTTACCTGGTTTCACTACAGCATTATCTGTACATACTTTCTGTTGCACTGGTCCTCGCCTCACGACGGACGGGTGTTGCCCGCTATGCTACTCTTTGGTGTCCGGACTTTCCTCTTCATTCCGAACTTGTTTCGGAATCTTATGAAATTAAACTAAAAACACAAGATGCTGAAACAAGTTCAGCATGAAGCGATAAGGCGGTCTGCGGGGCAAAAGTAATGATTTATGATTGAAGATTAACGATTGTAGATTTTTGAATGAAAAATTTAATAAATTGTGGAAAAGTTTTCCTCAAATAAGCGAATATCCAAATAACCAAATCAACTATTATTCTATATTTGTAATCCAATAATTTTCTATGGAACAATTTGTAGTATCAGCCCGAAAGTATCGTCCGCAAACGTTTAAAGACGTAGTGGGACAACAAGCTATTACCAACACTTTACTTAATGCCATAGAAAACAATCACTTAGCTTCTGCTCTATTATTCACAGGACCAAGAGGTGTGGGAAAAACCACTTGCGCAAGAATATTAGCGCGCAAAATTAACCAAATAGGTTATGATGATCCTAATGAAGATTTTGCTTTCAATGTTTTTGAACTCGATGCTGCTTCTAACAACTCTGTAGATGATATCCGAAACTTGATTGACCAAGTACGTATACCACCACAAACTGGACAATATAAAGTATACATTATTGATGAGGTACACATGTTGTCTTCAGCAGCTTTCAATGCTTTTTTGAAAACTTTGGAAGAGCCACCAAAACATGCCATTTTTATATTGGCTACAACCGAAAAACACAAAATCATCCCTACCATATTATCACGCTGTCAAATCTTTGATTTCAAACGTATTACCGTTAAAGATGCCCGTGAACATTTGGCAGAAGTAGCGACAAGTCAGGGAGTAGTTTTTGAAGAAGATGCTTTGCATATTATTGCCCAAAAAGCAGATGGTGCGATGCGTGATGCATTGTCTATTTTTGACCGCGTGGTTTCTTATTGCGGAAATAACTTAACACGTCAAGCCGTAACTGAGAACTTAAATGTACTTGATTACGAGACTTATATCAACATGACTGATATGGTTTTAGAAAATAATATTCCAGATATATTATTAGCGTACAACGATATTTTAGCCAAAGGATTTGATGGACATCATTTCATTGCCGGCTTAGCATCACATTTTAGAGATTTGATGGTTGCCAAAAACCCAGTAACGCTTTCTTTGCTAGAAATGGGTGAAGCCACACAACAACTTTATGGACAACAAGCGCAAAAAGTTTCCTTTGATTTTCTACTAAAAGGAATTGACATGGCCAATGACTGTGACTTGAAATACAAAGTTTCTCAAAACCAACGCTTATTAGTAGAGTTGACATTAATGCAAATTGCCTCCATCACCTTTGAAGGAGAAAAAAAAAAGCCTAATTTCATAATACCTCCAACTTATTATCGAAATAACGGATATTCTATAGTTGAAAGTCCAAAGTCGAAAGTCGAAAGTGAAGAAGATATACCTAGTGTTACACTAGAAAGTGTAAAATCTGAAGTGCCATTAAAGTTTGAAGAACCTATAACAGACAACCAACAACCAAAAACAGACGACCGAAAACAGACAACCGAAAACAGCGAACAGACAACTCCCAAAGTTTCCGCATTATCGCTTGCCAGCATTCGTGCTAAAAAAGAAATGACAGCTAATTTGAAAGCTAACGTAAAGATAGAAACACATTTACCTAGCGAATCTTTTACAGCAACTGAAATGCTAGAGCAATGGTTGAAATATGCTCAACGTATGGAAGATAAAGGCTATCGGATTATTGCCTCATTGCTTACCATAAACGATCCAACTCTTGATGGCAGTACTATTTTACATGAATTACCTAATGAAAGTTCCAAAATAGATTTTGAAAAAGAAAAACCTGAACTTTTAGGCTACCTTAGAGGGAAGTTGCACAACCACGATATTCAAATTGTGGTGAAAGTAAATGAAACACTTGTTTCAAAAAGAGCGTTTACCAATCAAGATAAATATAATAGACTTGTTGAAATTAATCCAAACCTAGAGGTCTTGAAAAAGATGTTTGATTTGGATGTATAAGTTTTGTTTACTAATTCTTTCTATCTTTAATTATTCCTAGTAAAAAACTCATTGCTACCAGGGTCATTGCCATAATTCCAAGGTAGGATTGGCTATTAGTAGAAAATCTCAAATCTTGATAATCCAAACGGCATAAGTGGAAAACAATGATGAGAAGTGCGATAATGAACATTATGATTCTGAATGTTTTCATATTAAATAGTTCCTTGATACAATGCTTTGACGATACCGTCAGCAAGACCGATTTTTGGCACAAAGAGTTGTCGGGCACCGCTCCACTTCATAGCATTTAAATAGATACGAGTAGCAGGAATAATAACATCGGCGCGGTCAGTGTTTAATGCTAGTTCTGCAATACGTTGTTCATAAGTAAGCGAATTCAAATATTGATACTGTGCATTTAGATATAAATAAGATAATGGTTTATCCTGCATTTTACCAGACATCTTGAATAACTTATTGATATTTCCACCAGAGCCAATAAGGATTACATTATCAAATTGGGCTGTGATGGCTTTAATCCACTTTTCTATTTCTTCCCAAACAATTTCGTGAACCATGTTATTCAACATGCGTACCGTTCCTATTTTGAAAGATTTTGAGGCTACCATTTTTCTATCACTAAAGAGAGAAAACTCTGTACTACCACCTCCAACATCGACATACAGATAGGTTTGTTCAGTTTTTAAGAAATCATGTAAATCGGAAGATGCAATGATGGTGGCTTCAATTTTTCCGTCGATAATGTCAATATCAATATCACATTTTTCTCGAATTATATTGGCTACTTCTCTACCATTGTAGGCTTCACGCATGGCCGATGTAGCGCATGCTTTGTATTTTTCAACTTTATATACTTTTATCAAGAGTTTAAAGGCTTTCATGGCATCGACCATTCTATCAATGTTTTCTTCTGAGATTTCACCCACGGTGAAAGCATCTTGACCCAAACGAATTGGCACACGAATTAAAGCACTCTTGTTGAACTGTGTTGGAGCATCATTTTGCTCTACAATATTGGTTATCAGTAATCGCATGGCATTGGAGCCAATATCGATAGCTGCATATTTTTTTATAGTAATCATTAACTTTCTTTAGGATTTGGGATAGCGCAATTAGAATTCAATAACTCGTTGTTTTGGTTCAAAAAATAATTATAGGTTTCAAATTGTGCTCTGAAAACTGGTTCCCCTTCTTTGCGTTTTCTATACTCATTTTCTAGTTTTTCGGAATGGAAACGTGCTTTTACATTTCCTTTCCAACCTAAGTTGAATGTGTCAATAATTTGTTTCTTAATTTCTTCATCATATATAGGACAAGTAATTTCTACTCGACCATCAAGGTTTCGTGTCATAAAATCAGCTGAAGAAATAAATACTTCTGGATTATCATTGTTACTGAAAATGTAAGCTCGAGTATGTTCTAAAAAATAATCAACTATACTAATCGCTTCAATATTTTCGCTCATACCTTTGACACCTGGTATAAGAGAACAAATACCTCGAACTTGCAATTTGATTTTTACACCTGCATTACTAGCTTCATATAATTTATCTATTAATGCAAAATCAGAAAGACTATTCATTTTTAAATTAATATAAGCTGAACGACCTAAAATAGCGTTCATAATTTCTCTATCAATTAGCTTGTAAAATCGTGACCTTGTGTAATGTGGAGAAACTATGAGATGTTTAAACCTGTGAATTCTATAGTTTACATCAAAAAAATCAAAGACTTTTGAAACATCTTTTAGAATTTGCTGATGACTAGTAAATAATGTAAAATCCGTATAAATTTTTGCTGTAGTTTCGTTAAAATTTCCAGTAGAAATAAATCCATATCTTTTTAATTTACCCTCTTCAATTCGTTCTACCAAACAAATTTTACTATGCACTTTTAGTCCTTTAATTCCAAATATAAGCTCAATGCCTTCTTGCTGCATTTGCTCTGCATAGGAAATATTACTGGCTTCATCAAACCTAGCTTGTAACTCTATTTGAACTGTGACTTTTTTCCCATTTTTAGCAGCATTGATTAAGGAACTAACTATTTGAGAGTTCTTTGCCAAACGATATAATGTTATTTTTATCGAAGTTACTTTTGGGTCTAAAGCAGCTTCACGGAGAAATTTTATCAAATAAGAAAACGACTGAAAAGGTGCATATATTAGGTAATCTTTCTGTGCTACTTTGTTTAACATACTTCCATCTAGAGACAATCCTTTCACAGGAAGTGGCACTCTTGGTGGATACAACAAATCAAATCGTCCAAGATTTGGAAAGTTCATATAATCGCGTCGATTGTGATATTTCCCACCAGGAATAACACCATCTGAGGCATCAATTCCCATTTTATTTAAGAAAAATTTTAGCGTGTCTTTATCAATTGTTTTATCATACACAAAACGAACTGGCTCACCAATTCTCCTATCTTTTACAGAAGTTGCAATTTTTTCGAGCATACTTTTACTCATATCACTATCAATGTCTAATTGGGCATCTCTAGTTATTTTAATCATATGAGCTGAAATTCTTTCGTAATCAAAAATATTGAAAATACTACTAAGATTATAGCGAATGATATCATCCAACATCATCAAATATTGTTTTCCATTTTTAGAAGGGAGTTCTACTACCCTATTAGTACTTTTTGGAATTTCTATGATGGCATACCTAATTTCATGCTTTGATTTAACTATACCTAAAATCTTCGATTTAAGCTCAGATTTCATTACTAATTTAATAGCCAGATAACCTGAATTATCTTTTAAAAGTGGAAAATCAGCTAAATCATTAAGTATAATCGTAACTAGTTCTGGGCTTACTTTCTGTATAAAAAAATCTTTAACAAAATTTTCATGCTCACCTTCTACTTGATTTTCATCGAGAATTATAATGTTTTGTTTTTCTAATTCTTTCTCAATAATATTTAAAATCCTTAAACTTTCAGACTGTTGCTTAATAGTGATTTCTGTAATCTCTTTAACTAGTTGTTGAGCTGAAATTCCACCTAAAATCTTTTCGCCAGTAACCCCAGACAAACTTAAACGACGTACTGCGGCAAAACGAACTCTGAAAAATTCATCTAAATTGTTTGAGAAAATACCAATAAAACGCAATCTTTCTAATAGTGGCAGGGCTTCATCAGCTGCTTCTTGTAACACTCTCGCATTAAATGCTAACCAACTTTTTTCTCTATCTATATATCGAAACTTAGTTTCTATACTCATAATTTACTTTAAATCTCTTGGGAAAATAATTTTTTTGGTTTTACCTTTTCTGATATCTATCCAATTTTCATTTTCAAATATAATGTCTACAAAACCTGAAGTGGATACGTTATCTATAAAAATGTCTCCAAATTTATTGACAAAATTTGTAATAGCCTCATTATGTCCAAAAACAATTAAATGATTATAGTCATTTGAACATGCTTTGATTATCTGCTCTAGCTTTTTTTCATCAAAAGTATATAATTCATCTTTGAAAATTATACTGTCATAAGAAATAGAAATATTCTGAGCAAAAATCATAGCAGTTTCTGAAGCACGTTTTGCTGGACTACTCCAAACTATAAAATATTTTGGTAGATAACCAATTATACTACTAGAAACCAAATGAGCATCATTAATACCTTTACTATTTAATGGTCTATCAAAATCTCTTAGCGGAGCTTCCCAACTAGATTTTGCATGTCTAACAAGAATTAGTTGTTTCATGGTTAAAAGTTAAGGTATATATAATGTATAAATTTAAGATAATACTATTTAAAAAACATAGAAGTAAAATAATATTTTTTGTTAAATTATAGTTACGGTTAATAAATTACTGATAATTGTATTATTTAATCATATGAAAATTATAAAAAATAAATGAACAATCTACTTTCAAACTGTAAAAAATAATAACCTAGACATTTCAACTACTTTATTAAGACTTAAAAAACCTTTAAAATTAAAATAATTACCTTTAAAATTAAAATAATTACCTTTTAAATTAAAATAAGTGCCCTTTATCGAATTTAAATGCTGTTTATAGAATATATTATTTTTTAAAAAATATAGTACCTAAATTTATTTGTATAAAACCAAATATCGACACAAATCATAGGTTCGCTATATCACTCAGAATCCATAATAAAACTTCTTTTAATTAATTATTCTAGAAAACTAAAAAGTATGAAATCAAAATCTACTATCTCAAAAAAACTATTTGCATTTTTGATATTTTGCTTCCTGAACATATCAATCTCATTTGCTCAAACTTTTCCACTGGCCAACACTTCTTGTACTTCAAAAGATTTAGAAGTAGTATTGGCTAAATTAACGGGTGGAGATTTATGTAACTCCTGTCCAACAGCAACAACTCTAACTAGAACATTGACTTTAGGAATTAATAACACAACAGGTTCAACGAGAGGAGCATTTGCTTTTTGGGGAACTATAGAGGTTTATAGCGGCACAACAAGTGCTTTAATATCCTCAACTACAAGGACAGGCTGTGCAGGTCCATTAGCACCAAATTCTATAACCTCTTTGGATTTTGGGACCATCACCTACACTTGTGGAGATATTATTAAAATAATCAATATTTGGATGGCATGGACAACTCCAGGGGGAACTTGCCCTATAAATCCATTAGATATTTCACCAAAATGCGGACAAATACCCTCAATTACTGTAAATGGTGGTGTAAACGGTGAATTTGCACTAATTGATTCTCAGTGTGGTTCTGATTCAGGTGCAATTGACCTAACTCCAACTGGCGGAACGGCTCCTTATGTTTATTTATGGACGGCTTCTGCAGGAGGTATTATTCCTGAAGGACAATCTATTAATCAAGATTTAACTGAATTAGTTCCTGGAACTTATTCAGTGAGAATTATAGATGCTAATGGTTGTGTCACATACAAAACAAGAACAATAATTGCAACTTTACCTCCTATTGCAGTATTTGCAAATACTAATAATATTAATGTAGCATGTGGCGCTTTAACAACAAGTTTTTTGAACTATACCAATAGTGGAACAGCAGCATGTTTGATTAGTGGTTCTGTTTCTTCAACTTTATCTTCACAAACTCCTGTTGATGTTTGTGGTGGAACTGTTACTGAAAGTTGGACTTTAATGGATGCTTATGGTAGAGAAATTACAACAACAAGAGTTATTTCTGTTAGTCCTGCAGCCTTGCCAATTATGACAGCACCTGAAGACATTACTGTAGCTTGTGGAGGTCTGCCTTTGCCCAGTACCATTTCATTTAGCAATGAATTAAATGGCACATGTTTAATAAACGAAATATCAAATCCATCTACTTTTTCTACCGCGCCAAATTCTTGCGGTGGAAATGTAACGGAAACATGGACAGCAATAGACACTTGTGGAAGAACTCTTGATTCAGTTTCTAGAACTATCACAGTAAGTCCTACAGCCTTGCCAATTATGACAGCACCTGAAGACATTACTGTAGCTTGTGCTGATGATGTTCCTGCAATGATTTCGCTTACAGCTATTGATAATTGTTGTGGTTCTATAACGGTAGAAGGCGTAGATGCTACTACGCAAGGTAATTGTGATAACTCATTCTCGATAGTGAGAACT
>CALPPS020000077.1 GCA_943325515.2 Flavobacterium psychrophilum | reverse complement strand
TTTTTTAATACTCTATTTTCCCTACATGTCGCATTACGCGCATAATTCTATCCTTTCTTCTTTCGATGTAAGAACTAGAATTAGTTGCTTTATACTTTCTAGGATTAGGTAATATTGCCGCAATTCCAGCTGCTTCTCGCTTAGTTAAACTAGCCGCGCTTTTTCTATACCAATATTGTGTAGCAGCTTCGGCACCATAAACCCCATTACCCATTTCTATACTATTCAAGTACACTTCCATAATGCGTTCTTTACCCCAAATCAATTCTATCAAAACGGTGAAATACGCCTCTAATCCTTTGCGCAGATAACTTCTGCCTTGCCACAAGAAAACATTTTTGGCGGTTTGTTGTGAAATGGTACTTCCTCCTTTAAGTTTTTTCCCTTTTTGATTATTTTTGAAAGCTTTTTGCATGGCTTCAAAATCAAAGCCGTTATGCTTTAAAAAATTACCATCTTCGCTAGCGATAACAGCTTTTTGAAGATTTGTCGAAATTTCTTCTAAAGGAACCCAATCGTGACTGTAAATAGCATCTTGATTATCTGATTTAAATTCTATGATTCTAATCACCATTAATGGTGTAAAGGGAATGGGAACCCATTTGAAAATAATGACAGATAAGATGGAAAGTCCAAAAAACCAAAGCATAATTTTCCAAATCAATCGAGTAATCTTTCTAAACATATTTTATTTTACTAAATCGGCTAATTCTTGACCTATTAAACTTCCAATCGCAACTCCCATTCCACCCAGTCTTACTCCGCAATACACATTTTCCGAAAGTTGTTCAACTATTGGATTCTTACTGGAACCTAATCCCATAATGCCACTCCATCGATGCGCAATTTTGAAATCGGTATTTGGTAAAATTACTTCTTTTAATAATTCCTCCAAACGATTTTGAATTAATTCTGTTTGACCTAATTCAGTGGTGGTTTCGCCTTCGAAATCTAAATTTCTTCCTCCACCCAAAAGAATTCTATCATCAATATTTCTAAAATAATAATAGCCTTTATCCAAGTGGAAAGTTCCTTTGATATCTAAATTAAGAATAGGTTCTGTGATTAAAACTTGTGCTCTAGCAGGTTTTACTTGATTGTTAGTTATCTGACCCGCAAAACCATTGGTAGCAAAAAGTAGTTTATTTGTTGTAAATTTAAAATCATTAAAAGCTACTTCAACAGTATTTGTTTTGTCTTGAAAAGCTATAACTTCTACTTGATTAAGAATTAAAATATTGTTAGCAATAGCTTTTTTGAGCAAAGCATCCATCATCTTTCCAGTATCGATTTGGGCTTCAAACGGATTAAATATCAAATATTCTTGTATCCCTTTGAAATCAAAACGGTCAACTTCTTTTGTAAAAACTTCATTTCTAAAAATAGGTTTTAAGACTTCATTGATAAAAGGCATTTTTTGTAAACATTCAATATAATTACTTTCATCTTCTTTAAGAAATAATTCATAGCCCCCATAGGGTTTAAAATCAATTGCTTCATCGCTAAGATTTTTACGCAGTAATTGTAACCCTTCCCATCTTTTTTGAATAAGTTGAATAACTTCTTCTTCAGAATGTGATTTTAAATCGTCAAGTATTTCAGAAATACTACCAAAACAAGCAAAACCTGCATTTTTTGTACTTGCGCCTTGAGGTAAAATTCCTTTTTCTAACACAAGGATTTTACTTTCGGGATATTTTTCTCTTAAAGTAAGTGCACAATGTAAACCTACAATGCCGCTTCCAACAATTGTATAATCAACAGCTGTAAACCAATTTTTAAGTTCCCAATAGCTAAAATTCATTTAAATAATTTTTTCTAAAAATACTTTTTTCAGATAAAACATAAAGCACTTTTAGTGAAAATTTATACTTTTCTGACAAAATACTTTTATTATTTCTTTTTCTGGCAAGAATTTAAGTTCCCGTTAACCTATTTAATACTAGTTTAAGCAAATAAAGAAATGATTTTTCAAAATTAATTTTACTTTATATGCGCTATTTTAGGCTAACTAAATGTCTTATAAATTACTAATAACTAAAGGTTAGATCTAGCTAATTCAAAGTAACGTTTTATCAAAGAATAAATTTACTTTAAAATAGTTTATCGAAAACCACTCATTATGAACATGCCAAAAAAAATTCTAACCTATAAGCTGCATTCCTTCAGCAGTTAAAAAACTCGCAACCGCCATTTCAAAACTTCTAGTGGCAGTATATCGAGTAGTTATACTAAAACCTGTTGGGTGTAATTAGCCCAAGAAATCACTTCTTAAAAAATTTTAACTGCCGAGCATTTTTTAATATATGTGAAATAGATTTTGCTTTTTATTTATTTCATTTGAAAAATAAAAAAAAGTGAAACAAAACTTTCGTGTAATCACCCGTATTAGGGTAAAAAAGCGAATGTTTATTGCTTCAATATGGAAGTTGGCAGAAAATTTTGAACTACGTTAACGCTGAAAAATGGCTAAAAACATAATTGAAAGGATTATGTAACATAAAACAAGCGACTCAAAAGTAGAAAAATTAGTAAGTTAGCAGGGCGGTACATTAACCAAAAAAACATGAAGTTTTATAAAATAGTACCTAAAGTTATCGTCCTTACGGTAGTCCGTATTAATCTAATGGGAAGTAAATATTATTATGAAGAATATAATTAATGTTGTAAATCTAAATTTGAAAAAATTTATAAAAGGTTATTTTATGTTAATTGCATTAGGAGTTTCATTTTCGTTTATTGCATCTATAATTCAGTCTTGTAATAAGGATAACTATTACGAAATGGATAATTCTATAGATAGAACAACTGAAATTAATAATTTCAAAAAAACTATGATGACTGCTAACAATAATGTGATAAATAATTCTCTAATGCAAAGAGGAATTAGTAGAGAAGAAAAGGCTATTCTTTACACTGAAATAATTAAACCCGACGCATTAACACTCATTAAATCTTATGGTATAACAGAAAAAGAAATAATTGCAGAATTCGGAAGCCTTGATAGTGAAAAAGTAGCTTTAACAGCAGAAGCTATTGTAAAAGCAGAAGAGTTAATTGACAATGGTCAAACATTATCAATTTTTACGAAGGATGATTATCAATTAGCTTCTTTATCATTTATTGGACTAAATTCAACATATGCACAAAGTGATACAATTGGTGGATGTATAGCTGATGCAATTGGCATCACTGCTGCATTTGAACTATTACAGAATGGTGTTGCAGGTTTAGGAAGAAGAGGAGTTCTGAAACTAATTAGAAAAATTGGAGGAAGAGCTTTGGGTCCAGTTGGTTTAGCATTAGCTACATATGATTTTGCGGATTGTATGGGTTGGATTTAAATTCTATTAACTTATGAAAACATTTAAAATAATTTTATTTTCATTTGGTTTTATCTATTCAATTTATCAATTGTACAAAGTTTATAAAATTAATCATATTGAAAGTAGAAAAGTAGAATTGAAATATTATTTCCTGCTTTCAATTCTCTTTTTATGCTTACTCATAGATAAAGTCTATGAAATATAATATGACAGTTTTTCTTGCTTTAAATATTAAAATTTATGAATAAATTGAAATCTAAAATTCCATAAAGAAGAAAGCTTGACGTTTGAAGAAGAATAGATTTAAAGCAGTTTTTGGCCCCCCCCGCTCCCGCGCGAATCCTTTCGCGTGGTAACGGAATACAATAACAGGGCAACCGAAAACTGTAACAAAGAGTAGGTGTAATAATACAACCACACGAAAGGATTCGTGCGGTAGCGGGGGGTAATTAACTATATCTTATGAAAAAACTATTTTTTTTGATCCTATTCAGTACTATGCTCTCTTGCAATACTAAGAATGAAATCATAAATGGTGAATTATATTTTAAATTAGTCAACTTTTTACCTAATGAGGGACTTAATAAAGAACAATTTAGTAAAATGAAAAGTGACATAGGCAAACTATCCGAATCTAAAAATCACGACGAATTAAGGCTTTATGTATATCTTGAAAAGTTAGAAAAAAACAATCTGCTAGCTTCTCCAAATATTACAATAAAAATGAAGAATAATGAGCTAAGAGTAATATTTTTGAATCAAAAAGAATATCAAAAATTGAAAACTTATACTTTAAATGATTTAAATAGTCGGGGTAAAAAAATTGTTATAAAATTAAAAGTTAAAGAAATTGACACAGCAATCTTTTACTCTGACAAGATTATAAGCATCAAAGAAATAAATGGAAAAACGTCTTGGTCAAAATAATAAATTATTATTTTCTTAAAAAAATTATGAAAAAAGTAAAAAAAGCAGTTTTGGCTTCCTCTGTCTTATCAAAGAATAAATTTACTTTAAAATAGTTTATCGAAAACCACTCATTATGAACATGCCCCAAAAAGTTAGACAGTATTCTAAGCAGAACTATTTATATAAGTTTGAACCGTATTAATTCAGAATTTTATATTCTTAAAAAACAAAAAGCCCCAAGAAAGGGGCTTTAGTATTAATTTTCTTGATTATTACTTCACAATCAAGAACTCTGAACGTCTGTTTTGGGCATATTGCTCATCAGTACAAGCTTCGCCACAATCTACTTTTGGTTCTAATTCTCCAATTCCTTTTCCAGAAATTCTGCTAGCTTCTATGCCTTTAGAAATAATGTACTGAACGGTAGACTTTGCTCTTCTGTCAGATAATGATAAGTTGTATTGATCACTTCCTCTGTTATCCGTATGCGATTTAGCAAAAATGACCATTCTATCATTATTTTTCATTACTTGAACTAATTTATCCAACTCAAAAGCGCCTTCTTGCGTGATGTTGCTCTTGTCAAATTCAAAATAAATAGGTTTTAAGATAACCTCTGTTTCGGTAACAATAACATCTATTGGTTGTAATGCAGCATCCACTTTTGTTGTTGTTCCTTTACTTTTAGTTACTGCAAAAGTATTGCTTTCAAAACCATCTTTTGAAGCTTGCACCACATAAGCTCTGTCACACTCTACCATGTATTTCACTTCCCCTTTTTCGTTTGACGTTTCTTTAGCAATGACATTCTTTTTGTCATCTAAAATGGCTACGCTAGCATTAGCTAAGATTTCGCCAGTTTTTGCATTAGTTACCACTATAGAAACATCAACTCCACAAATAGGAGTTATAGCAAAGATATCGTCGTTCCCATTTCTGTTACTAGATAAGAACCCAACTTTTTTACTTCCGTTAAATGTGAAAGCAAAATCATCTTTTTCTGAATTGACAGGTTTGCCCAAGTTAGAAGCTTCGCCTTTAGTCAAATCAATTTGGTAAACATCTAATCCTCCAAAACCTTGTCTTCCGCTTGAGGCAAAGAATAATGTTTTGTTGTCATCAGCAATAAAAGGGAAACTCTCATTGCCTTCTGTATTTACTTTTACACCTAAATTTTGAGGTTCTCCATAGGTCCCGTCGGCATTTATACTTACTTTCCAAATATCTGTCCCTCCTATGCTTGATGGTCTATTTGATGAAAAATATAATGTTTTACCATCACGACTTAAACTTGGATTGCTGTTTGAAAAAGTTTTATCATTAAAAGGTAAAGCTTTAATATCATTCCATTTATCACTTTCTCTCGTTGCTTTAAAAAGATAAACTTGACCAAATTTGGCGTTAGCTTTTTTGTCTTTCTCTGATATTTTTTCTTTGAAACTCTCACTAGCAAAATAGATAGTTTTCCCATCAGTACTTAGGGTCACTGGGCCATCATGCCATTTTGAATTTAAATCAGTAACTTCCATAGCGTTGGTTATAGTGCCATCAGAGTTATAATCTGCTTTGTATATATCTAAGAAAGGTTCATCGGTCCAACCGTAGTTTTTTCGGGCACCATTTCTGGCACTAGCAAAATATAATGAATTATTATAAAGTACTGCCCCAAATTCTGATTTATCACTGCTAATATCTGAAGATTTTACATTATACTGTTTTGCTTTGTCAAACAATCTAGGAATGTAATTTGGGTTTTCTTTGAAAGCTTTAGCACGGTTATCATTTGGTGCTGCTGTAGCAAATTTTTGCATTTGTTTGTTCGCTTCTTCGTATTTTCCGTTGGCTTTTAACATTTGAGCGTAATGATAATAGGTTTCTGCGTCTTGACTAGTTTCTGTCGCTTTTGAATACCATTTTACGGCTTCTTTTGAATTGAACATGTTATAGTAACTATCTGCTAATTGCTTATAAACATAATCAGAAGATTTTCCATTCTCAATAAGTTTTAGGTAAGCTTTTGCGGCATCAATATATTCATATCTGTCGAATAATTTGTCGGCTGCTTTCGTGTCTTTGTTTTGCGCCGAGACAGTAAAACTAATGGCTACGAAACTAATTGCTATATATAGATTTTTCATTTTTTAGGTTTCTTAATAGGTTAGAAATATCTTGGTGAACGTGATACTTTTTTCGGGAAATTCAAATCGAATAACAGCATTACCTCGTGTGAAGCTGGTGTTACTACATTCAAATCTGAAATAATATGGTCGTATGCATAACCTATTCTTAAACTTGGAGTGACAGCAAAATTTACCATGGCTCCAAAGGAATCTTGTAATCTATAGGTTGCTCCTAATTCTAATTTATCATACAACATAAAGTTAGTTGAAACATCAACAGAGGTTGGCGCATTCAATGATGATTTTATCATGGCAAAGGGTTTGAATTTTAAATTTGGATTCAAATCAAATACATATCCTCCAGTTAAGAAATAATGCAACACTTCTGTTCCATATTTTCTTCCATCAAAATCTAAATATTTTGTTTTTAACATATTGGGAACAGAAAAAGCCACATAATATTTATCCGTATAATAGAAAACTCCAGACCCAACATTTAAAAATGATGCGCTAGGATTAGCTCCTCCAAAAACACCATCGTTTACATTTGGCAAGGTTGAATAAATAGTATTGAAATCAATTTTATGCATGGTTAAACCCGCTTTTAAACCAAAGGCTAATCTATTTTCACCTCCTAAGTTTAGAGTATAGGAGAAATCTCCATAAAAATTATTCTCTTCTACAGGTCCAATCTTATCTGAAATTACAGAAAGTCCTAAACCAACATTTCTTCCCACAGGACTGTGAATAAAAAAGGTTCCTGTTGTTGGGGCATCTTCTATCTCTACCCATTGTTTTCTATATAAAAATCCTCCTGATAAGCTCTCTTTTGAGCCAGCATAGGCCGGATTAATGACACCCATATTGTACATGTACTGCGTATAATTTGGGTCTTGCTGCGCTTCTACCTTCGTAAGTATCGATAAAGCTAATATGGCAATGAAATATAGTTTCTTCATTTTGTTTTGTTTTATTTTAATTGCAAATTGATAGTGTCTTATTGTGCTCTGTTGATGTATATCCATCCTGATTTATTTTGACCATTATCACGGGCAATAACATAATAATAGGTTCCATCAGGAAGTTCATCCCCTGAGCTAGATTGACCACCCCATTCATTGATGTAATCATTTTTATCATAAACTTTTAAACCATATCTATTGAAGATTGTCAATTTCTTAACATTAAATCCTGATAAGTCAAAAGTATCATTCTTCCCATCATTATTAACTGAAATTCCTTTTTGAATTACACAGTTTATTGAGTCAACAGAAACTGGTAACGAAACGCTTGAACAACCATTACTTGTTACAGTTACTGTATAAGAACCTGTTTCGGTTACAGTAATGCTTTGCGCATTTGTTCCAACAACTTGGCCAGAACCATTGCTCCATGTATAAGTAGCAGTTTCAGGGTCAAATGAATTATCAAGAGGTAAGGCTGTAAGTGTGTAATTATTACTTTGACAACCGCTATCCACATTTATTTGTACAGGCGCAGTTATCACAACCGTTGTAGTACTTGGAGTTGTTAGCTCACAATTAGCTGCGTTGGCAACTACAGTATAGGTAATAGGATGAGATCCTGCACTACTGTTAACAAGATCTATCTCTCCTGTATTTGGGTTAAGACTTATCGCTGTTGTTGAAGAATAAATTCCTCCCGAAGTAAATCCGTTTGAAGAAGTATTAGGAAGTGGATTTGATCCGCCAAAACAAAATGGTGAAGCATAAGAAATGTTTGTCCCTAATGTAACCATTGATTTTACAGTTATTAAAGCTGTTGAAGTTCCTCCTGCCAAACAAATTGAATTGTTTGGATTTACAAAATAAGATACCGTATAAGCACCTGGTTCAGAATTAGTAATATTAATTAATCCTGAACTTGCGTCAATGCTTAACCCTGCTGGTGTTGCACTAAATTCTCCTCCATTAGTAAAACCACTATTGGTTATTGGTGTTGGATTAGTCGTGCTATTTATACAAACGGGAGAAGTATAGCTAAACCCTAGTTCTGTGGGAGTTAATGTTATAGAATTAATAGTTACTGGTTCAGGATTTGAATAACAACCTGTAACTAAATCATGAACCGTAATGGTATGATTTCCTGGAGCAACTCCTGCAAAAGTAGTACCTGATTGGTAAGTTCCATTATCCAAACTATATTCATAATTATTAGCGCTTAGTGTATGTTGACCAATGTTAGAATAATCTACAACCGTGGCAGCATCATCTATTATAACCCAATCAGCAGGGTTCCATGAAAGACTTGGGACTGTAGCTGTAGGCAATCTTCTGTAAGTGTAACCTGCTTGCCCTAAGGGTGTAAAACTAACATCTGCAGTATCTCCCCATAAATCAATATCTTGACCAGTGTCAACTTTAGTTAACCTTATGTTATCATTGTCATTAATTCCTGTACAACCAGAAAAAACTAAATTTGGAGTTATACCCCCTTGATTAGAAGCAGAACCTATAGCAACAACAACAGTACTATTATTATTTATGATACCTGATAAAGTGTTATCACAAGAAGAATTTACAGTAGCTGAACCGTTATTGTAAGTATTCAATTTATAATTACTTAAATCAACTGATGATCCTGTTCCATTATATATTTCTACATATGTTAGAGCTCCTAAACCATTTGCGGCATCAGTCACTTCAGAAATAAATAAGTTTGCAGGTAAACCACTTCCTGACCCATTAAGGGGACTAGTAACTTCAATTGTTCCTGTTGGAATCGCACAAGTTGGTTGAATAACATTCAGAATTGGAATCGGAGATGCATTTATAGTAACAGTGAATGATTTTTCATTCGTACAGCCATTATTATTTGCGTAAACATATAAAGTCTGATTTGTCGTAAGAGGTACATTTATATCTAAAGGAGTAGTTGTTCCTCCTCCTAATTGTGATTGTGTAAAATAATTTCCAACACTTAGTGGTAACAGCGTATAACTGTCACAAGCTAAAACTGCAGATGACTGAACAATATTAGGTGTTGCTATAATTTCAACAATTGTACTTGTTGTAAAATCAGGGCAGCCACCATTTGCAAGTATAGTATAATATACTTGATAACTTCCAGAAGTACTTAAACTTGGGTTTATAGTTCCTGTAGTTGCATCTATACTTAATCCTGAAGTAGGTATGGCAGAAAAAGTTCCTCCTGTTGCTCCAGTTATCGTAACTGGTTGTACAGCTGCTATACTAGTACAATATGATGAAGCACCGTAAGCTATTGTAGCATTTACTGCATCAGTAACTACAATAGTTTTAAAGTCTACTAAAGCTTGTGGACAAGATAAATTTCCGTCAGTTGAAGTAGCAGTAATAGTATAGGTTCCAGCTATAGTTGGAGTAAACGTGACACTAGAACCAGTTGTAGCGCTTAATACAGATGAAGTTGGACTTACAGTCCAATTATAAACGCCATTACCCCCAGCAGCGTTTAATGTAGCTTGTCCACTAGTACATAAATTAGTATTTGTGGTGGTCACAGCAACTTGAGTTGATATGCCACCGTTATTTGGTACCGCAATAATATAGTCACAAACATCGCCTGCGTATCCATCAATCAAAGCATAATATGTATTTCCTGGTGTTAACCCTGTCGCTGTGATTGGATAAGCAGTAGCGTTAGCAGGAATTTGATCATAACAAGAATAACTAGTTACAGGTCCACTTCCACATGTGGCAGCACCAAAAATCATAATTTGAATTCCATCTCCGTTTTGGGAAGAAGTAACCCAGACATTTAATGAAACGGTTGAAGCCGAAGCTACAAATGTTATAAAAGAGTCATTATCATCGACTCCACAAAACTCAGTTGTTAATTGATTCCAGTTTGAAGTAGAAGTATAAGCAGCAGAAGTGTTACCGCAATAACCATTTAAATTACAAATCGATGGAGCATTAACACAAGTATCTGAAGCCGCCGGATTGACAACACAGTTTGGAGGTAACTGGATTAATTGAGTTGGAACAGACCAAAAACTAATATCTGAAGAGGAACAAACCGCTCTAACATATACATTGTAACAAGTTAAAGGTATCAAACCTGTTAATGGGTGTGGATTAGTTGTTGTATCTATATAACCTGTTGAGCTTGCAGTAGGGGCTGGCGAACCACATGGTAGCGCCAATATTTGCCATTGAGTTGCTGAACTGGTATCTATCCATGAAATTGTTGCACCCGTCTGTGTATGATTCGTAAATGATACCAATGTTGGTCTTGGACAAGTAGGAGGTGTACATATCGCAATATCAGAATATAAAACAGTTAATGGTGTTCCTGTACCGGCTGCATATGTAAATATAGTTTGCTGTGGAGCTAATGCTTCTTTTATCGAAACTCCTATTTCATCTGGAAAAGATCCTGCTTTACTCCAATATAAATCAAAAGGTACTCCATCACAAAGAGCTACAGAAACAGTAGCTGAGCCTGTAGCAGGCCCTGTGAGTGTTGCGACAACAATTCCGTTTTGTCGAACTTGCATAATACCACCATTCCAACCATCAGAAAATGAATCTGTCATAGTAAATGTATAATTACATTGATTTACAGGGGCGCAAATTGTTGTTGAAAATGGAAATGGCCCTGACCAAGCGCTGAAGGTACCATTTCCGCAGTCTGCTCTAACATAATATTGATAAGCTGTACCTGTTGTTAGACCACTAACAAGAAAATTTGTATTAGTCCCCGCCAGATCTCCAGAACCAGAAGGAATAGCCGATCCAGCAGTTTGAACTGCTACCTCCCATGAGGTGGCTCCTCCTGGATTTGCCCAAGATAATTGGGCCGAAGTAAGTGACATATTACTGGCACTTAAAGTTGTTGGTGGTGGACAATTTACTACTTGAATTGTTAATGTATAAGCCGTTGTCTGTGGAGTAGCCCAAGTCGAAATAACGAAATAATATGTTGTGCCTGCTGTTACTGGCAAATCAAATGCTCTAACATTTGTTCCTGAATTAGCTATACCAGCAATACAGCTAACACCAATATTTGCACAACTGTTATAAACAAATATTCCTGAATAAGTAGCTGTTGGAGTCATAGA
>CALPPS020000076.1 GCA_943325515.2 Flavobacterium psychrophilum | reverse complement strand
GTCAATGACAATTTACAGCATGAACGGAGCAACTGTTAGAACTAAAAATATTCAATTATCAGAAGGTAATAATGTTATTAATGAAGACATCTCTTCGTTAGCTAATGGAATTTATTTTGTTAGATTTAATAATCCAACAAACAATGAAATCATTACCAAAAAATTGATTAAAGAATAGTTAGACTAATTATTAATTAAAAAGGGTGCTTTTATAAAGCACCCTTTTTTTATTTATATCCTTAGGTTTAATTAGTTTTTAAAATTTATTTACAGGAGTTCGTTACATCAAGGTGAACCCTTTACTGACTATAGAAGTAATGAAATAGTTTTTTGTTATAGAAAGGGTTAGACGGATGTTTTTTTTCTAATGGGGTTTAATTTTAACTTCAAAAAATTAACTTTTTTTGCACCATTTATTTATTACACGGAATGTATTATTTATAATTCTTTTCTTTCCGTTCAAGTTCTGCCTGAAATTCTTCCATTACTGGTTTTACAGTACTTTCGGGTAAGTCTGCTATTCGGATATACATTAATCCATCTACGGCATTATTGAACATTGGGTCAACGTTAAAAGCTACAACCCGAGCATTTTGTTTAATATATTTTTTAATCAATACAGGCAAACGTAAAGTTCCAGGCTCTACTTCGTCAATAATTTTATCAAATTTATTCAAATCAGATTCTGTTTCATTGAAAACGAAATCTTTATCGGCATCTTTTAGTTTTACTTTAAATTCTTTTTTTGGGTGAATATATTGCGCAACATAAGGGTCGTAATAATGAGACTTCATAAACTCAATCATCAATGATTTGGAGAATTCAGTAAATTGATTGCTAATACTTACACCACCAATCAAATATTTGTGTTCCGGATAGCGCAAAGTAGTGTGAACAATTCCCTTCCAAAGCAGGAATAAGGGCATTGGTTTTTGTTGGTAATGACTAACAATAAACGCTCTACCCATTTCAATGGATTTAGACATCATATCATAAAGCTCATGTTCAAATCTAAACAAATCATGAAGATAAAAACCTTCTATGCCATGTTTTGGAAAAATTTGTGAACCTAATCCCATACGGTAAGCACCAGCAATTTGTTGTGCATCTGCATCCCACAAAAACATGTGATGATAATAATTGTCGTATTGGTCTAAATCTATGGACTCATTAGTTCCCTCGCCAACGGCTCTAAAAGTAATTTCGCGCAAACGTCCGATTTCATGAATAATATTTGGGATTATATCGGCTTGAACTAGAAAAACTAGATAATTTTTACTTTGTAAAAGTCTGTAATCGCCGTTTTTTAAAACTTCTATTTCTTCCAATATTTTGTCATGATTGGCGGGTTTTACAATCTGCTTTGGGCTTTTTGGAAGTTTTAAATTTAGATTTTGAGAACTTAGTAGCTTAGATTCTTTATTAAAAGAATTGGCTAACATATATGTTTTACGCCGAAGAAATTCTGAATATTCTTCAATGGTTTTGTGCTCATTTTGTTCTGCTACTGAAATTGGTTTACCAATTCTAACCTTAATAACTCTATCTTTTTGAGTGAATAATTCCGAAGGTAATTTCGCGGTTCTAAGAGTTGGATTTATTTTAGATAAAAAATAGAAAAATCTACTATTCTTTGCATGAAAATAAATTGGAACCACAGGAACTTGTGCTTTTCTTATGACTTTTATTGCTCCTTCTTCCCAAACTTTATCAACTACTAATCTACCATCTTTATAAGTAGAAACTTCTCCTGCAGGAAACATTCCTAATGGTTTCCCATCGCTCAAATGGCGAAGCGTTTCTTTGATTCCTATCACGCTTGATTTAGCATCCTTATGATTTTCAAAAGGATTTACAGGCATGATATACTTTTTCATGGGCTCAATACGATGCAAAAGAAAGTTGGCGATAATTTTGAAATTTGACTCTCTTTCAAGCATTAATTTCAACAATAAAACACCATCAATTCCACCTAACGGATGATTGGAAATAGTAATATAAGCGCCATCTTTTGGTAATCGCTTTAAATCGTCTTCTGGGATTTCAAATTTAATTTGTAATTCATCCAAAATAGCATTTAGAAAGTTTACATCACTAAGATGCTTGTTTCTATCATAGATTTTGTTTAATGTAGAAATTTTTAAAGCCTTCATTAGTAACCAGCCACAAAAAATCCCAAAAACCCCATATTTATCGGCATTTATTGCTTTTGCAACTTCTTTAGCAGTAACTAAACCCATGTATACCTAAAATTTTGAGTAAGAAACAAAGATAGTAATTCTACTGAAATAGCTTTCAGAAAATGTATAAATCACAATAAAGAGATTTTATTTTATTATCAATTTTGAGTTTCATATGTTTAGGTTTTTATATACTTTTGACGTGAATTGTTTTAGACAACAAAACAAAGTTAAAAAACAAAAGATATAAGTTCATGAGAATTATTTCTTACAATGTAAATGGCATTCGAGCCGCTATTTCTAAAGGTTTTTTGAACTGGTTGCAACAAGCTAATCCTGATGTGATTTGCCTTCAGGAGATAAAAGCAACACCTGATCAAATCCCATTAATAGATGTTGAAATTTCTGGTTATCCATATCATTATTGGTTTCCAGCTCAAAAGAAAGGATATAGTGGTGTGGCAATTTTATCAAAAACAAAACCGAATAATATTGTTTTTGGAACCGGAATTGACCACATGGATTTTGAAGGAAGAAATCTTCGCGTAGATTTTGATGATTTTTCTGTGATGAGTTTATATTTGCCTTCGGGAACAAATATTGACCGATTAGACCACAAATTCAAGTATATGGATGATTTTCAAAGTTATATTAATGAACTGAAAAAAGAAATTCCAAATTTAATTATTTGTGGCGATTATAACATCTGTCACGAATCTATTGATATTCATGATCCAATTCGCAATAAGACAGTTTCTGGGTTTTTACCTGAAGAACGAAATTGGCTGGATAAATTTATGAAAAGTGGTTTTATAGACACCTTTAGATTTTTTAATAAAGAACCTGATAATTATAGTTGGTGGAGTTATAGGGCAAATGCCAGAGCCAATAATAAAGGTTGGAGAATAGATTATTGTTTAGCAAGTGAACCCTTAAAAAACAGATTATCAAGAGCCTTGATTTTACCAGAAGCACAACATTCTGATCATTGCCCGATAGTAGTAGAAATAAATTAAAAACTAAAAATATGAACATGATAAAGAAAACTGTTTTAGTAACAGGATTGATGATTTTAATGACTTCTTGTGTGTCAAAAAAAATATACAATGATTTGGAAAACAAATTCACCGATTTAAAAAAAGAAAATAGATTTTTGGCTGATGAAGTAGATGAATTGCATAAAGCAAATGCTGAATATGATTCTGTAAATAAATCATTGACTTCAGAATTAGCAAAATTAAAAGCAGATAGAGACAAACTGCAGGCTGATTATACGGCGACCAATAATAACTTGAAAGCACTGCAAGAATCATATGCGGCTTTAGAAAAAAACAGCAATGATGCTCTAGAAGTTAACATGAAAAAAAACCGTGAATTATTATCACAAATAGAAGCTAAAGAAAAAGCATTGGCATCGGAGCAAGATAGATTGAACAAATTAAAAAACGAATTAGCCTCTAACACTAAGCGTTTGAATGAACTAGAAAGTATGATTGCAGCAAAAGATGCAAGCATGAAAAAACTAAAAGAAACCCTTTCCAAAGCCCTAAATGCTTTTGAAGGCAAAGGATTAACAGTTGAACAAAAAAATGGAAAAGTTTATGTTTCTATGGAAAACAAGTTACTGTTTCAAACAGGAAGTTGGGCAGTTGGTTCTGAAGGAAGAAAAGCGGTGGTAGAAGTAGGCAAAGTTTTAGCACAAAATCCAGACATTACAGTTTTAATAGAAGGTCACACCGATAATGATAAAATACTTGGAAATATTGGTGGAGGCATTGAAAACAATTGGGATTTATCTACCAAAAGAGCTACAGCTATAGTAAATATTTTAGGTGAAAATACAGGAATTAAAAAACAAAATTTGACAGCTGCTGGACGCGGGGAATACGCACCAATAATGAGTAACGATACTCCAGAAGGGAAGGCTAAAAATAGAAGAATAGAAATTATTTTGACACCAAAATTAGATGAAATTTCTAAAATGTTGAATGAGTTTTAAAAGAACAAGTAATTAAAGTTTATAAAAGGTTTAAAGTTCTTCTTTGAACCTTTTTTTATGTAAACGTTTCCAAAAAATCTGTTAATCGAATATTTTAAACGATTACATTAATATATTTTTGTACAGCAAAATAAGCGACACAAATGAATTACAATCCCTTACCAAATACAGATATAAAAGTCAGCAAAATTTGTTTGGGCACCATGACTTTTGGGGAACAAAACACCGAAAGTGAAGCACATGCTCAACTAGATTATGCGACAGAACACGGTGTGAATTTCATTGATACTGCCGAAATGTATCCAATTGCAGCAAAACAAACAACGCTTGGCTTAACCGAAAAATTCATTGGAACTTGGTTAAAAAAATCATCAAAGCGAGAGAATTTAGTAATTGCTACTAAAATTGCTGGTCCAAATCGCGGTTTAGAATATATTCGTAAGCCATTAGAGTTTTCTAAAAAAAGCATTCATGAAGCAGTAACATTAAGCTTAAAAAATCTACAAACAGATTATATTGATTTGTATCAGTTGCACTGGCCAGAACGTGTTATGAATATGTTTGGGCAACGAGGAATTGCCACTATTGATAACCAATGGCAACATAATTTTTTGGAAGTGCTTACCGTTTTTGATGGCTTAATTAAAGAAGGAAAAATAAAACACATAGGTGTTTCAAATGAGAATCCATACGGTATTATGAAATTCATAAGTGAAAGTGAAAAAAACAATTTACCCAGAATTGTCACTATTCAAAATCCGTATTCATTGCTTAACAGATTATATGAAGTTGGATTATCCGAGATTGGAATGAGAGAAAATGTAGGCTTATTAGCTTATTCTCCTTTGGCTTTTAGTTTCTTAACAGGCAAACATTTGAACGGGATACAACCTTCATCAAGATTGGCTTTATTTCCTCAGTTTTCTAGATACTCCAGCGAAAATTGCAGAAAAGCTACACTGCTTTATCAAGAATTAGCAAAGGCAAATAATTTGACATTAACCCAAATGGCTTTAGCATTTGTTAATCATCAATCATTTGTAACTGCTACAATTATTGGAGCCACTTCGATGCAACAACTCAAAGAAAACATGGCTGCTTTTGAACTAAAATTGAGCTCCGACATTATCTCTGAAATTAACAAAATACAAGCGCTATATCCTGATCCTGCACCTTAATATATTGTCTTATTAAAACTCCTCGATTGCAGCGCTATTTTTATCAATAGTATTTTTTTGTTTAAAAAATTGCACGCCGCCTGAAATGTTCAAAAGGAAAGTTGCCTATTGTGTCATTTGGTATTAAAATAGTTTTGCGCAACATCATACGAGTTAAAAATTCATGCTAGTGTTTAGTAAATATTATTAGTTTTTGGAGACTAGACTAGTTAGTAGATATTATTTATCCAAATAATTGCTCAACAACTTCTTCAATTTTAGAAACTAACACCACCTTTATTCCTGGAAATTTAGCCGAAATTTTATTGTATTTTGAAACAAAAATGGTCGAAAAACCAAGCTTTTCTGCTTCTTGAATGCGTTGTTCTACTCGATTTACAGGGCGAATTTCACCTGACAAGCCCACTTCACCAGCAAAGCAAACATCTTTACCCACGGCAATATCTTCATTAGAAGACAAAATTGCTGCTACAACTGCCAAATCAATTGCAGGATCATCTACGGAAATTCCACCAGTTACATTTAAGAAAACATCTTTTGTTCCAAGACGAAAACCAGCACGTTTTTCTAGCACTGCTAAAATCATATTTAGTCTTTTGGCATTATAACCTGTAGTGCTTCGTTGCGGCGTTCCATAAACAGCTGTAGAAACCAATGCTTGAATTTCAAGCATTAATGGGCGCATTCCTTCAAGTGTGGATGCAATTGCTGTACCTGATAATTCTTCTTCACGATGCGAAAGTAAAATTTCAGAAGGATTTGAAACTTCTCGAAGACCGGAACCTTGCATTTCGTAGATTCCCAATTCAGCTGTGGAACCAAAACGGTTTTTGAGTGAGCGAAGAATTCTATACACATGATTGCGGTCACCTTCAAATTGTAAAACAGTATCCACCATGTGTTCTAAAATTTTTGGCCCAGCTATATTGCCATCTTTGGTAATATGTCCAATCAAAATCACAGGAATACTGGTTTCTTTTGCAAATTTTATCAACTCGGCTGTGGTTTCTCTGATTTGAGAAATACTTCCCGCTGTAGCCTCAATATAATCTGTATGCAACGTTTGAATGGAATCAATGATGACTATATCGGGTTCGGTTTCTATTATATGGCGAAATATATTTTGAGTTTTGGTTTCTGTAAGAATGTAGCAATTATCACTATTTGGATTGATGCGTTCTGCACGCATTTTTATTTGTTTCTGACTTTCTTCGCCTGAAACATATAATGTTTTATAGGGTAATTTTAAAGAAATTTGGAGTAGTAAAGTGCTTTTTCCAATGCCAGGTTCACCACCAAGAAGTATTAAAGAACCAGGAACAATCCCGCCACCAAGCACACGATTCAATTCGCCATCAGTGGTGTTCATTCGAACTTCTTGAGTCGAATCGATTTCTTTTATTTTTAGTGGCTTTGAAACTCTTTTGGAATCAGAAGTTGTAGCTTTCCAACTTACTTTTTCTTCTTTTTGAATTATTTCTTCGGCTATAGTATTCCATTCTTTACAAGAATTACATTGGCCCTGCCATTTGGCATATTGAGCGCCACAATTTTGACAAAAGAAAGTAGTTTTAATTTTCGACATTTATGCTGAATTTATTTCAGTATTATTGGGGTTTTTTCTCTTCTGTTGGACTTTCTAGCGGGAGAGTTTCAGCAGGGATATCAGTTGTAGGGGTTTCCTCAACTGCAGGTTCATCATTTCCTTTTTTACCTTTATTTGCTTTTTTTGGCAAAGATATTTTTAGTTCATCAGCTCTCTCAATCATCATATCTTTTGTCAAATCACCAATTTCTTCTTTTTGAAATGCGATTTGATATGATTTTAACGCCTTGGCATTATCTCCTTTTTTCTCATACATCTGTCCTAATTCGTAATCTGCAAGCATCGATTTAGGATAATTTTTTCTAGCTAATTGTGATAATTTATCAAACTCATCGTACGCTTTATTTTTTAAAATAGCAGCTTCAATAGCTTTAAAATCATTAAATCTTATTTGTAATTTTAGGTTAAATGATTTTTCTAAAATACTATATTTATTAATCAAATAGTCTACATATCCTGAAGATAATGTTACAATTTTCTCTTGAAATTCAGTAGTTGAAATAGGTTGGTATATAGAAAATATTTGATACAAAGCACTTGGAATTGAACTTAAAACCAATGAATAATGTGATGCATCTTTGAAATCATCATATTTATAATTCAAAGTTGGACTACTAACTTTTTTTACGGATTCATCAAGTATTTGTATTCTGTCCCTCATTTTTTTTAAATCACCAACAGCTGAAGATTGATAATAAAAAATTGGTTTTTGAATGGCTGCCAGTCTATCAGGTAATAATTCCTCCATACCGGCAGGAAGTTCAGGGCTCATGGAAATATAAGCATCAAAAACTGGGTTTTCTTTGTATAAGTATAAATTCAAAAATCCTGCTGTTGTATCTAATCCTGCAATCATTTTAAAGGGTGCAGTTCTGTATTTTTTTTGAATATAGGGCAATAATTCCATTCCGATAAATTCAAAGAAATTCCCTCCTTTTTCTGAAGGTAACCCCGTTTTTTCGTCAACAGTACAATCTGTTTCGCGTTCGTTGTTTTTGTTTTGATTAATACCGACGATAATTACTTCTGGTAGATCATCCCAATAATATCCATAGCTTAGCGCTCCTTGAAATGGGTCAAAAAGAAAGTCACTATCTAGTAATAACAAAATAGGATATTTTTTAGCAGAATTTTTTTCATATGATGGCGGTAAACCAATTGTAATTTCTCTGTCTTCACCTAATTTTTGCGAGGAAATGGTATCATTTACCTTTTTTTGAGAAAATACAGTATTGACGAAAACAAGCAGCAAAAAGAAAAATATTTTTTTCATGAAGTGTTGATTTAAAGAATAGAAATTTATTCGCTAAAAATAATTAGCAATATAGTAAATTATTTATTTCTATTTAACAACGGAAGTAAAACATAGGAAATCAATCCAAGAAGAATAGCTAAAATGGTTTGAGAAGTCCAAACTAACCACCCAAATGCTGTTCCAATAGTATTGGATATCCCATAAAGAGAAAAAATCAATGCAATTGAAAATGGATAAGCCCCTAATCCTCCATTTGAAAAACCAACGGCAAGACTGCCAAAAATAAAACCCATTACTACAACATCGAAACTAATAGTAGCCGTTTCGGGTAATGCAAAAATGGCAACATAAAACATCATAAAATAGCTAAACCATATGAAAAATGAATGAAATATATAAGCCCATTTTTTATCCATTTTGTAAACAGTTGCCATGCCTTCTAGCAAACCAGATAGTTTTTCTTTCAATTTTAAAATAACTTTCCACTCAGCATAAATCCAAATAAATATGAAAATTACAAACAGCAGTAATCCAATAATTCCAGTTGTTATTAGTGAATAAAGGGTAATGTTTTTGCTGAGCAAAAATTTATAAATCTCATCAAATTGCGAAATAAATCCAATGATAACAAATAGAAAAAAAATAAGCAAATCCACAATTCTCTCAGCAACGATGGTTCCAAGGGCTTTATCAAAAGGAACTGCTTCATATTTTTTTAATAATGCAGCCCTAGAAACTTCCCCTGATCGAGGAACGGTTAAATTCACTAAATAGGAAACACTAACAGTAAAGAAATTATTTAATATTTTTGTTTGATATCCTAAATGATTTAAAGCAAATTTCCAACGATAAGCTCTTGACCAGTAACCAATAATAGCTATAATTAATGTTAGAAGAATGTAATAGTAATTAGCTTTTTGAAAACTAATTTTTATTTCTTTAATTTCATCCGAAGTTAAAGTGTTGAATTGATAATACATTATTCCAATTCCTATTAAAAAAGGAATAATAATAGTCAACCATCTACCTATCTGATTTTTCAACGATATTAGGTTAAAGAATTATTTGTTTCATTCGGAAAAATCATCCATGGTTTGAAAGTTTTAGCCTCTTCAAAATCCATTATAGCATAGGACATTATTATAATAATATCTCCCTTATGAACCTTTCTGGCTGCTGGTCCATTAAGAGTGATGTCTCCAGAATTTTTAATTCCTTTTATTACATAAGTTTCAAAACGTTCGCCATTGTTAACATTTACAATAGAAACTTTTTCGCCTTCTATTAAATTTGAGGCTTCCATCAGGGTTTCGTCAATAGTAATACTGCCGATATAATTTAAATCAGCTCCAGTAACTTTTACTCTGTGAATTTTTGATTTTACTACTTGAATTTGCATAGGTCAAAAGTAAATTAATTTAATGAAATGGTATCTATCAATCGAATATTGTTAACAAAAACCGCTATAAAAGCTCGGTATTTTTTTTGTTTACTTTTTCTAATACAAGGTAATAGTGTTTTTTCGTCCGCAATTTGAAAATATTCTAATTCAAATTTTAAATTTTTTTTAAATTTTTCGGCTACAAATTCAGTTACTTCTTTGGCTGATTTAGTTGCAAAAAGTATTTTAGACTCTTGAATGGTTTTATAAATAATAGCAGCTTCTTTCCGCTCGTCTTCAGATAACCTCTCATTTCTTGAGCTCATGGCTAAACCGTTTGGCTCTCTATGAATGGGACAGCCAATAACTTTGACAGGCATTTTTAATTTAGCAACCATTTTTTTAATGATTTGCAATTGCTGAAAATCTTTTTCGCCAAAATAAGAATTAGTAGGCTTTACAATTTCAATGAGTTGCTTCACTATTGTCCCAACACCATCAAAATGGCCGGGTCTAAATTTTCCTTCCATTTGATTTTCTATGCCATCAAAGTCAAAATGTTCGGAAACGGTATTGCCTTCGTATATGTCTTTTATACTTGGTGCAAAAACAATTATATTATCAGAAACTGTTTTTATTCTTTCAATATCTTGTTCTAAGGTTCTAGGATATTTTGCTAAATCTTCAGCATTGTTAAATTGTGTTGGATTTACAAAAATACTTACGACGACAACTATATTATGAAGAAGAGCTTCTTCCATTAACGACAGATGCCCTTCGTGAAGCGCTCCCATTGTGGGGACAAAACCAATGGAGTTTTCTTGATTTGAGATTGATTTTAAATGAGAAACAAGGTCAATTTTAGTATCGAAAATAAGCATTAGCTTTCAGTAAATGAGTTGCAAACTTAGCATTTTCATAAATAACTGCATAAATTTTTGTACTTTTGCTTGTTTTTTATTGCCAATAAATAAAGTTTGATAGATTATGGAAGATAAGAGGATATTATATGTATCATCTGAAGTGGTGCCGTATTTGGCTGAGAATGAGGTTTCTTTGATGTCTTATGACGTTCCAAAAATGATTAATGATCAAGGCGGACAGATTAGAATTTTTATGCCTAGGTATGGAAATATCAATGAGAGAAGACATCAATTACATGAAGTTATTCGTTTATCGGGAATGAATTTAGTGGTAAACGATTTAGATATGCCCTTGATTATAAAAGTAGCTTCTATTCCAAAAGAAAGAATTCAAGTTTATTTTATTGATAATGACGAATACTTTAAACGCAAAGCTACATTTAGCGATGAAGATGGGGTAATGTATCCAGATAATGATGAAAGAGCTATTTTCTTTGCCAAAGGTGTAGTTGAAACTGTAAAAAAATTAAATTGGGTTCCTGATATTATTCATGTGCATGGTTGGATGGCTAGTTTGTTGCCTATCTATATGAAGCATTATTATAAAGACGAAGCATTGTTTTCAGAAACTAAAATAGTTACTTCAGTTTATGGACAATCTTTTGAAGGTTCTCTAGATGTTGAAATGATAAATAAAATAAAATTTGATAATGTGCCCCATGATTCAATTAAAGAATTAGAGATACCCAATTATGAAAATCTCATCATGGCTTCTATAAATCATTCAGATGCCGTAATAATTGCCTCAGAAAATGTCTCGCCAAGTTTAACAAAATTTATAGAATCTTCAGCTAAACCTTTTTTACCTTTCGCCACGAAAGACAAGTTTTCAGAAGCATATACAAACTTTTATAAAAAGATGCTTCCTTACTAAAACAGAATAATTTTATGTTAAAAAAATCATTAGTACAGTACGTTTTATTTGGATTAATTACAGTAAGTATTTTCACTTCTTGTGATAAAGGATATAATGAATTAGGTACAAATATAGTTGGAGATGACCATTTTGGCTTCGAAAGATATACAGGCGCAACGGTTAAGTCTTACAACCAAAAACTTGGACCAGTTGCTTCTAATAATTTGCCAATAAACCCACTAGGATTTTATTATAATCCAGCTTTTGGAACTACTCAAGCGAATTTTGTTACTCAAGTTGAAATGACTACTACAAGTCCAACGTTTAATAACACTGACCCCGAAGAGTATGATGTAAATCCAACTGTT
>CALPPS020000075.1 GCA_943325515.2 Flavobacterium psychrophilum | reverse complement strand
AATTAACGCTATGAGTGTAAATAGTTTTTTCATGATTTAATTTTTAACACAACGAACCGAGTAACCGAATTTTTTATCTGACGCAGCAGCCGTTACACTAGTGCTATCAATTGTAAGTCCAATATAATTAGCAGTGGTTGAATCCGCACTTGTGGCACTCCACCAATTGCCTGAAGAGCCAACATAACTAGTACAAGTACCTGAATACCATGTTCCCCAAATTCCATTTTGATATCCAGTATAAGATGTTACACTGTAATTATTACAGCCAACCGTCCCAGTATCACTCACTCCACTTCCAGGCAAAGCATGAAACCCACTTATATTCGGAAATTGTATTGGTGTAGGATAACTACCAGTTGGTCCTCCATAACTCCCTGGTGAAATCCAATCTCCACCTTTCATTCTTCCACCTGCAAAATCAGTTCCACCTAAAAAATTAGTTAAACCAGTAAATTCAGATGCTGAGACTACATGCCAACCTTGAGGAGCTAATCCCCTTGGGTCATTTACTGCATACCAATTATATAGTTTACCGTAAGGGTCACCTGCAATGTTTCTCCATGCACCTGTAGTTAAACTAGCCCATTGCGTTTCATCAGTTACTTCAGGAATACTATCTCCATTGCGGTATTTAGATACGTTTAAGTTGTTTTGCATCCATTCCTGTCCATTTAAAAGAACAGAAGGATATTGATTCCCCTCAACATCTGTTAAGCCATTGCCATTTTGATATATTGACAAGGTGGTAAAGCTTATCTGATTTCCATAAACAACCACTTCATTTTCGGTAACTACATAAGCACGAACATAATAAGTTGTATTAGGTAAAAACGATTCAGCTAAATTATTTATAGTATATTCAAATGGGTCTGAATCCGATAAGGCGTATACACCATATTGCATACCTCCGCTGAATTGATTTCTTTTGGGGTTTGGGTTTACTGAACATGCAAACCCTTTTTCATTAATCTGATTTAGATTGGCATTGGCTATAGTTGCAGATAATGTAGCATTAAACATGGTTAAATTGCTAACAGCTCCTGTTGTAACTGTTGGTGAAACCATCATAGTGCTTGTGTTAGCAATTCCTGCACTATTAGCATATACCGCATAAGGCACGCTCAACACTTGTGTAGTGCCCATAGCCACAAAGTTTGCACCTGTTTTTAATTCAATGCCTAAATAGTATGAACCATTCCCCCAATTGATGTCAGCAAACGTTCCAGTAGTGGCAGTTCCTTCTCCCACGGTTAGATTCACTTGTCCTAAATCATCCGTAGGGACATAATGGGTTTCGCTAAATACAGGTAAACTCGTTGAGGTGTTCAACATAATGTTGAACTTAAAAGTTACGTTTTGATTAATAATCAAATCACCAGCTGCATTTCTTACAGTAGCTTGATAATTAAAGCCTTGAGGGGCTTGGGCGTTTATTGTTGTTAGTACAATAAGTGCTATAAGTGTAAAGAGTTTTTTCATGTTGTTTTTTGAATGATTGTAGTGATAACTATTTATTTTCCTTAAATATTAAGTTTTTTATCTTCATTTTAGTGTCGGACGGATCAACTTTTCTTGATGATTGTTAGGAGTTATTCTATTGAGTTTTTCAACAGGAACAAAGGAAAAATTTTTGCTGTTTTTTTCATTACTTTCATTAATTCCTTCATCAACTTGCTATTTGTGTAACTTTGAATAAACACTTAGTCGATTCCCTTTCCTGCGTTCAAGGCTTCTATAATCGCTCTAATACTAAAAAAATGGTTTTCTTTTTTCATAGCGCAAAGATATAAAAACCACTAGTGAAAACTGGTGGTTTAGTATTTTGAAAAATATTACAAATAGAGTAATGGCCAGTTAGTACCATCAGTTCTGATTAATGTTGTATCACCATTTTCACCATAATCATTTTTCCAATGAAATGACATCTGGTTACCATTTATAATTAGATTGCTTAATGTAAAAATTTCACCATATTGATCAGTACCAGTGACTGAAATTTTATTACAAATATCAGTTAAAGTGACTCCTGTAGCAATATTCCCTGGTCCGTAAAGACCTATCCATCCACCAAAACAAGCGTCTGAAATTTCGTAAACTCCACCTCCTAAATCTGTAAACTCTACAGTTCCAGTAATTGGCCCAATTGAAAATTCACCAGTCGGTGCACTTGAGTTTGTTGTTGTATAATCATATATACCACCTAATTCAGAAGAACAAGTACTGAATGTTATTTGATTTCCATAAGCAGTTCCAGCGCTATTTGTTGCATAAGCTCTTACATAATAAAGAGTTCCAGAAGTTAATTGATTAATAGCACTTGTGAATGAGCCTATACCAGTTCCTTCTGAAGTCATGCCCATATTATTTTCGATAGTTGGATTGTTTGAAGTGCTCCAAACCAGACCTTTAGATGTAATAAATCCTGCTCCAGTATTTGTAATACTTCCGCCGCAATTTGCTGTTGAAACAGTTATTGCACTTGCTACTATAGTAATTAAAATAGGCACTGTAAATTCATCTGTATATACACTATTTCCCGCATCTATTAATGTTTGTTTATCAATAATTCCTTGCCCTGACGGAGGGGCTAGCGGGGTTTGACCCGAGAGGTCAATATATTTTCCTGTGGACGGTAAAACCGATAACATTTTATTTAGTAAAGCATTAATCGTTGCAATCGAAAGTGCATTACCACCCAAACCAATATTTCTACTATTTGTTAAAGCAGGAAATGAAATGGTTGTTAAAAGTGGATTTAAATAAATATCATTATATCTACTATTTGTTAAAGCAGGAAACGAAACGTTTGTTAAAAGTGGATTTCCATAAATTCGTAAATAAACATAACACTCTTTTAAACCGCTTAAATTTATTGAAGTCAAAACATTATTATCTTCTATCCTAATATCCGCAGCATATTCCATAGCACTCAAATCCACAGTTGTTAGTTGTGTTGTGTTTTGAATATAGATATTTTCTGTAACAGGACCTAATTGAGATGCTATCCTAGCAGCTGCTTCTGCATTTGTAATATCTCCAGTTAAATAAATTGATGGTTTCCCTTGTGATGAAGAATTCCCCGCACTATTAGCATATAACGCATAAGGCACGCTCAACAATTGCGTGGTGCCCATAGCCACAAAGTTTGCGCCTGTGCTTAATTCAATGCCTAAATAGTATGAACCATTACCCCAGTTGATGTCAGCAAAGGTTCCTGTTGTGGCAGTTCCTTCTCCCACGGTTAGATTCACTTGTCCCAAGTCATCCGTAGGGACATAATGGGTTTCACTAAATACAGGCAAACTGGTTGAGGTGTTCAACATAATGTTGAACTTGAAAGTTACGTTTTGATTAATAATCAAATCACCAGCTGCATTTCTTACAGTAGCTTGGTAATTGAAGCCTTGTGGGGCTTGGGCTGCTGCAATGAGTGTAATCGCTAATGCTAATAGGGTAAATAGTTTTTTCATTATGTTATTTCTTTATTATTAATCTTTTACTAGACGAACGGATAAACCATTTGATTTAATATGACTGAATACTTGTATAATTAATGAATTAGAAGAAGCCTGAATGTTTCTCAATGAAGCAACTCCTGAATCATATCCTGTTGAGCTCCACCATAAAGCAGACATCTTAATTGGATAATTTCCTCCAAATAAAGTTCCACTATTTTCAGTATATCTCCAACTTGCTGGTTTTGCAGAGAAACCACTTAAATTAGTAGCTCCAGAATCATAATACCAACTATACGCATCTGTTTGTGAGCTTGAAGTTTCCTTCATTTTACCACCAGCTACTGATTCCCCACCTAAATAATTAGATAAAGTTGTCCATTCCGTATTAGAAGGCATATGCCATCCCAAAGGTGCTAATATTTTATTTGGTGTGTTCGGGTTATTATCGTGGATCCCTGCCACAGCATACCAATTGTATAATTTACCATAAATAGCTCCGTTTGCAGGGTCATTGTTATAATAACACCAAGCTCCAGTAGTTAAGTTTCCCCATTGCGTTGGGTCAGTTATTTGTGGTATTGGCGTACCATCTCTATAAGTGGCTACATCTAAGTTGGTACTACTCCATATTTGTGACCCTATTTGAACACTTGGAACGGTGTTTGAAATAGCAACTTGTAAATTGTTAATTTGATTTTGAAGGTTTTCAATCATTCCGTTAATATCTGGCCAAATATTATTTAATTGTTGATCAGAATAAGTTTTAGTCACAGCATCCTGAGCATCCGTTGGGTCAGCTATGTTTTTTATTTGTAAATTATTGGCTCCGTTATTTACTGCTAAAACAGATGCTAAGTTAGGTGTTGTTGCCTGAGCATTACCAGAACTATTGGCATACAAGGCATAAGGAACACTCAATAATTGTGTAGTGCCCATAGCCACAAAATCTGTTCCTGTTTTTAATTCAATGCCTAAATAGTATGAACCATTACCCCAGTTAATATCTGCAAAGGTTCCTGTGGTGGCAGTTCCTTCTCCCACGGTTAGATTCACTTGTCCTAAATCATCCGTTGGGACATAATGCGTTTCACTAAATACCGGCAAACTCGTTGAGGTGTTCAACATAATGTTGAACTTGAAAGTTACGTTTTGATTAATAATCAAATCACCAGCTGCATTTCTTACAGTGGCTTGATAGTTGAAGCCTTGAGGGGCTTGAGCATTTATTGTTGTTAGTACAATAAGTGCTAATAGGGTAAATAGTTTTTTCATGGCTTAGTCAGTGTAAACAGTATTTCCTGCATTTAGTAAGGTTTGTCTATCAATAATTCCTTGACCTGTTGGTGGAGCTGGTGGCGTTTGACCATATAATTCAATATTTTTAGGAACTGTTGGTGACACGGTTAGCATTTTGTTTAACAAAGAGTTGATGTTTGAGGTTGTTAGTGCATTATTTCTTAAATATATTCCAGAATTACTTGTTAGTGAAGGAAAGGCAATTGAGGTTAATAAAAGATTTAATTGTATATTAATTTCGGAAGTACTCTTAAGTGTAGGCAAAGATATTGAAGTTAAAACCGTATTATTTACAATAGATACATTACCATTAACACTAGAAGAAAACATTGGTAATGCAAGTGAGGGTAATGATGGATTATTTGAAATGTTAACGGATCCACCGCCTGTAAATGCAGGCAAAGATATTGAGGTTAGCACCGAATTAGTATCAATATATACACTTCCACTTGATAAAACGGGCAACGCAATGGAGGTTAACGATGTTTCATAAATGCCTACACCACCACTAGTAAGCACGGGTAATGCAAGGGAGGTTAACAATGGACTTGCGTTAATATTTACACCACCACTAGAAAGCACAGGTAAGGAAATGGAGGTTAATGATGGATTACCTCCAATAGATAAACTCCCTGATACTAAAGAAGAAAAGTTTAAAGTGCTTACGTTATTAATTCCATAGATATTCAAAGATTCACAACTTATTAAATTAGAAAGCCCAGTGAAATTAGTAATATTATCAAAATAAAATGATTTACCACCCAACAAACCTGACAAGTTTAGAGAAGAAATAGTATATACTGATAATTCATAACAATCTGTAAGCGAAGTTGGAGCTAGATTTAATAAAGGATTATTATTTACATAAAATTTCTCAAAAACGGTAGTTAAACCATTTAGATTAACATTGGCTAAAGCAACATTGTTTTCTATAGAAATTTTCACAGCAGTAACTAACGAACTTAAATCTACGTTGGTTAATTGGGTGGTGTTTCTAATATAAATATTTTCGGTATCAGGACCCAGTTCTGTGGCTAATTTTGCAGCGGCCTGTGCATCGGTTATGTCACCTGTTAAATATATAGAGGTTTTGGAATTAGTTTGCGTACTCCCCGCACTATTAGCATACAACGCATAAGGAACGCTCAACAATTGCGTGGTGCCCATAGCCACAAAGTTTGCGCCTGTTTTTAATTCTATTCCTAAATAATAATTACCAGTTCCCCAGTCTATAGCAGCAAAGGTTCCTGTGGTGGCAGTTCCTTCTCCAACGGTTAGATTCACTTGTCCTAAATCATCAGTTGGGACATAATGGGTTTCACTAAATACAGGTAAACTCGTTGAAGTGTTCAACATGATGTTGAACTTAAAAGTTACGTTTTGATTAATAATCAAATCACCAGCTGCATTTCTTACAGTGGCTTGGTAGTTGAAGCCTTGTGGGGCTTGGGAAAATGTTGCAGTTGTGGCAATAAGTGCTAATAGGATGAAAAGTTTTTTCATTATTTCTTGACGATTTTATAAGTGTTCTTTTTGTGACTGGCTAAACTTTCAATCGTTACCAAATACATTCCTTGAATGTAATTAGAAACATCCAAAGGTTCTTCTTTATTAATAGTTCCAGAATACAACTGTTTGCCATTTAAGTCAACAATCTGAATTCCAAACGAACTCATCTCAGGATGCGTTACATACAACGATTGTGAGGTTGGATTGGGATATACCCTTACTTGAACACCTAAGACAGTATCTTCTACATTAAGTGCTTGTAGGTCTAGTGCCGGATAATAGCCATTGCCTAATTGATTGCCTCCAGCCGTCATTAAACCGACTACGGGTTCACCGGCGGTCCAAGACACTTTGAAGTCAGAATTGCTTTGCGTTTTTCCAGCAGTGCCTATCACTTGCTTAGAGATGGAGGGTAGCTGAGAGTAGCCAATAGTGCTTACTAACAAAATGAGTAATGAATGTTTCATAATATTTTTAATATATATTTTAATTTTAACAAAAATAACCAAATAAAATGTTTTTTGAATAATCTTATAAGAAAAATATTAACAAATGGTTTACAATTGTTAATAGCTGATAATCCTTTAACTCGTTGGGTGTAAT
Organism: Flavobacterium psychrophilum; assembly: GCA_943325515.2. Lineage (GTDB taxonomy): Bacteria > Bacteroidota > Bacteroidia > Flavobacteriales > Flavobacteriaceae > Flavobacterium > Flavobacterium psychrophilum_R. The sequence goes on along the minus strand of CALPPS020000075.1, from coordinate 5,258 downwards.
TATTGCAATTGTCAGTTCGAGTGTTTTTTGTGCAGTAAAACGGAACAAAAATAACCCAAGGCTTTAGCCCAATTGAGCGAAGCTAATCGAGAACCGTTTTTAATAAAATTTTTCTTGGTCTGTTGTTAGTTACTTAGTTTCTATACATCTAAACTTATTTTTTATATTTACGCCTACAATATTTTCAAAAATGAATAAAAAATTACTTCTTTTTGGTGTACTGATATTTTCAGTAGTAAGTTATTCGCAAGATTATCGATATACGCAAAATCTTTTTTCGTCTTCCACTACTATTCCCAATGTTGTCTATGGCTCGGCTCCTTTCATTCAAGGACCTTTATATACCATGGAAGAAAGTACCACCACTAAGAATTTAGTAATGGATATTTTTAAACCTACAGGAGATACTTTTGCACTTCGTCCTGCCATAATCATGGCACATTCTGGCGGATTTTTGATAGGAAATAGAAATGTAAACGATATGATGGCACTTTGTGATGCTCTAGCTCTTAAAGGCTATGTTACGGCTACTATTGATTATCGCCAAGGGTTTAGTGTTATAGATAATGTAGCATTGCATTCTGCCAGAGCTGTTTACAGAGGAGTGCAAGATGGGAGAGCTGCTGTTCGCTACTTGAGGGCCAATGCGGCTTTGTATGGCATTGATCCTAATAAAATTTATTTCATCGGAAGCAGTGCTGGTAGTTTTATAGCTTTACATTCCATTTATGTAGATGATGCTGCTGAAATTCCCGAAGCAGGTGTGAATACGTATTCTAATATTTTTTTTCCTTTTATCCACGACGCTCCCGATTTAGGTCCTTTGGATAGTGGTGCCAATTTATCCTTTAACGGCAAACCTGATGCAATTGTTTCGATGTGGGGAGCAGTGGCATCTACCAATTTAATTACTCCCGATAATAATACACCTGTTTTTTTAGTGCATGGCGAAGCAGATAGTACGGTGCCGTTTAATAATGGTAGTCCATTTGGCTATTCCTCTTTACCACAAACACAAGGGAGTAATCCAATTAACACCAAATTAGAAGCACTAGGTTTTACTAATAAAGAAACCTATTTTGTTCCTGGAGAAAGTCACGAGTTCTATGGCACTAGCAATGGTACTTGGAGCAACGGAACGGGAGGAAACAGTTATTGGCCTATTATTTTTAACAAGATAGTTCAGTTTTTGTGGAAACAACACAAACCAACTGTTGATTACACTTGGTCATCCAACAACTTATCGGTTTCCTATTCGGATACTAGCACAGGAAGTTTAGCTTGGTGGTGGGACTTTGGCGATGGAACTTACAGCTATGATCAAAACCCAACACATGTTTATGCTACCCCAGGGAATTATCAGGTAAAATTATATATTGAAAATACTGTCAAAAGTTGGGACGAAGTGACCAAAACGGTTGCTGTTTCTAATCTTTCTCTAGGTAATCCTAAACAACAAGTTTTTTCAATTTGCCCAAACCCTACAAGAGACCTTGTCAAAGTTACTAGTCAACTTTCTTCAGAGAACATAAGTTATGCTATTATTGACATAACCGGTAAGCTACTTTTAGAAAATTGGCTTCCCAAAAATGCTGAGATTTCGTTTACTGGATTTTCAAAAGGGATGTATTTGCTAAAATTAACTACAGCTACTACTTCTCAAACTTTGAAAATTATCAAAGAGTAATTTAACCAAAGGGTTAAGCAACTGTTAATTTTTAGGTGCATAACTTTCTGTTAAATTTATTTTCTCCATCAATTTGATGCTTATTTTTGCTTATATTTAAGCTAAAAACTAAATGCCAAATAAAAATAGTGCTCCCCCAATTGCCAAAAGAATTCCGCATCAGTTGGGAAAACATGGTCATGTTCGCGTAGATGATTACTACTGGTTGAACAACCGTGAAAATCCCGAAGTGATAGACTATCTCAATAAAGAAAACGAATACTACCAGCAAGCTACAGCTCACACCAAAGAGTTTCAAAAATCGCTTTTTGAGGAAATGAAAGCGCGCATCAAAGAGGATGACGAGTCGGTACCTTATTTTTATAACGGCTATTACTACATCACCCGTTTTGAAAAAGGAAAAGATTATCCCATCCATTCCCGAAAAAAAGAAAGTTTACAAGCTAAGGAAGAAATCTTGTTTGATTGTAACGAAATGGCAAAAGGGCATACGTATTTTAACTTAGCCGGATTGAGTATTAGTGAAGACAATGTTTGGGCAAGTTTTGGTACCGATACCGTATCAAGACGCCAATATATTATTCAAATAAAGAATTTAATTACGGGAGAAATACTTCCAGTAAAATTAGAAAACACTACTGGTGGAGCAACTTGGGCAAGCGATAACAAGACTTTGTTTTACTCTCGCAAAGACGAACAAACCTTGCGTGCCGATAAAATTTATAAACACAAACTAGGAACTTCGGCAAATGAAGATACTTTAGTTTATTTTGAAAAAGATGAAACTTTTGATGTATCGGTATATAAATCAAAATCAAAGAAATACCTAATTATCAATTCTAGCAGTACGCTCACTACAGAATATCAAACGGTTTTATCTGCCACACCTGATGCCAAGTTTGCCATCTTTCAGAAAAGAACCCGTGGGTTAGAATATTCGATGTCGCATTTTGGAGACCATTTTTATATTGTGACCAATAAAGACAAAGCGACAAACTTCAAGCTAATGAAAACGGCTGAAGCCAATACTTCAAAAGAGAATTGGGTGGATGTGATTCCACATAGAGAAGATGTACTATTAGAAGATATCGATATTTTCAAAGAGTTTCTAGTCGTCTCAGAACGAGCAGACGGTTTGAATAAAATAAGAATTATGCCTTGGAGTGGGAAAGGGGACTATTACCTGCCTTTTGGTAGCGAAACCTACATGGCCTATACGACAACCAATCTCGATTTCGATACTCAAATCTTACGTTATAGTTACCAATCCTTAGCTACACCTTCTTCGGTTATTGATTTCAACATGAAAACCCAAGAAAAAACTATTCTAAAAGAACACGAAGTTCTTGGTGGCACTTTTGACAAAAACAATTATGTAGAAGAACGCGTTTGGGCTACAGCAAAAGACGGAACCAAAGTGCCTATTTCTTTGATTTATAGAAAAGGATTAAAAAAAGACGGTTTAAATCCAACATTATTATATGCTTATGGTTCTTATGGCGTAACTATGGATTGTCATTTTTCATCTGTTAGATTATCGCTTTTAGACCGAGGTTTTATTTTTGCAATTGCTCACATTCGCGGTGGAGAAGATTTAGGTCGACCTTGGTATGAAAGCGGAAAATTATTAAAAAAGAAAAACACTTTTACTGATTTTATTGATTGTTCAAAGTTTTTAATTTCCGAAAAATATACTTCACCACGCCATTTATATGCAGAAGGCGGTTCAGCTGGAGGATTATTGATGGGAGCTATTGTAAATATTTCGCCAGAATTATACCATGGTGTAATCGCGCAAGTACCCTTTGTAGATGTGGTGACCACAATGTTAGATGAGACTATCCCTTTAACAACGGGAGAATATGACGAATGGGGAAATCCAAATGTTAAAAAATATTATGATTACATGCTATCCTATTCGCCTTATGATAATGTAGTAGCACAAGACTATCCTACTATGTATATATCTACAGGATTGCATGATTCACAGGTACAATATTGGGAACCAGCAAAATGGGTAGCGAAACTAAGAATTTTGAAAACGAATAATAATCAATTATATTTGGATACTAACATGGAGGCAGGACACGGGGGTGCCTCTGGAAGGTTTGAAGCTATTAAGGAAATAGCCAAAGAATACAGTTTTTTGTTAGATTTAGAAGGAATAAAAAAATAGTTAAAAATATTTTGTTAAATTTGCATTGTTTTGAAGTCTGTAAAAATGACTTTTTACTATGCCTTGACCGATTTATTTTATGAAAGAAAATATAAAAGCTCACGATAATGTACTAAGCTTAATAGGGAATACGCCTTTAATTAAGCTTAATAAAATCACCGAATCTTTGCAAGGAAATTTTTATGCCAAGGTGGAGGCTTTTAACCCTGGACATTCTACCAAAGATCGAATTGCATTATATATTATTGAAGAAGCCGAAAAACAAGGGATACTTTCTCCAGGTGATACCATTATAGAAACTACTTCGGGTAATACTGGTTTTAGTTTAGCTATGGTAAGTATTATCAAAGGCTATAATTGCATTTTAGCAGTAAGTTCAAAGTCATCTAAAGATAAAATAGATATGTTACGCACTTTAGGTGCCAAAGTATATGTGTGTCCTGCTCACGTATCTGCCGATGATGAGCGCTCTTATTACAATGTGGCTAAGCGTTTGCATGAAGAAACTAAAGGTTCTATCTATATTAATCAATATTTCAACCAATTGAATGTTGATGCGCATTATAAATCTACTGGACCAGAAATTTGGGAACAAACCAATGGTCAAATTACACATTTAATTGCTTGTAGCGGAACAGGAGGAACTATTTCTGGCGCTGCAAAATACTTAAAAGAAAAAAATCCAAACATTAGAATTTTAGGAGTAGATGCTTTCGGTTCTGTATTAAAAAAATACCACGAAACCAGAGAGTTTGATGCCGATGAAATTTATCCATACAGAATAGAAGGATTGGGTAAAAACTTGATTCCAACAGCCACTGATTTTGATGCTATAGATCATTTCATGAAGGTAACAGATGAGGAAAGTGCTCATACTACTCGTGAAATTGTTAAGAAAGAAGGTTTATTTGTGGGTTATACTTCTGGTGCAGTTATGCAAGCCATTAAACAATATGCAGAACAAGGAGAGTTTGATGCCAATAGTAATGTAATCGCCATTTTTCCTGACCACGGCTCTCGTTATATGAGCAAAGTATTCAGTGATGATTGGATGAACGAACAAGGGTTCTTTGATAGCATCAATGCAGAAGAAGTCCAAAAAGTAGAATTTATCAAATAGTAATAGTTTTATACCGAACACTTATAAAAAAAATGCCAAGTTTACTTGGCATTTTTTTTGTTTAACTTCCAGAAAATTGCAAATTACTTAAGTTCTTATACATACCATTATCTAATGCTAATAATTCTTTATGAGTTCCTTGTTCAGTGATCATTCCTTCATTTAACACTAATATGGTATCGGCATTTCTAATTGTTGCTAAACGATGGGCAATAATGATACTTGTTCTTCCTTCCATTAAAGTTTCTAGAGCTTCTTGTACCAATTTTTCGCTT
>CALPPS020000074.1 GCA_943325515.2 Flavobacterium psychrophilum | reverse complement strand
TAATGAAAAAGTCTTACTCTCATTTGATAGTACATTGGTAGAAACTTTTTATGCCAAGTATCCTAAATTAGTTACCTACAAAAAACAGACAACTTCTTTGTATAAAAAAAACCAATATTCTTTTATTTGGTATGATAAAAAAGGAAGAAAAGAAACAGCCGATGTTATTTATAATAAAATAAATAATTTGTTTGAGGAAGGATTGGAAACAAAAGTTCCTTATAAAAGTGAATTGGACGCCATGTTTCAGAAGACAACATCAAAACCTAATATTGCTGTTGAATTGTTTCTGACAAATTATTATTTTTTTTATACAAACAAAGTTCTGCAGGGACTTGACGAAACAAAATCAAATGATTTAGGGTGGTATTTACCTAGAAAAAAACAAACGTATGTTGACTACCTTGACTCTTTATTAGTTGACCCAAAACTAATCAACAAAAACGAACAATTGATAGACCAGTATTATAAACTGAAAGCAGTGTTACATAAATACAGAGCTATAGAAAAAAATGGAGGTTGGAAACCAATTAAATTTCCAGAAGGGTTAAAAGAATTAAAACCAGGAGATAGCTCTAGTGTTGTTGAAGACATAAGAAGTCGTTTGCTTTTAACAGGAGATATTGGTTCAAATTCTAAAAGTAATGTGTATGATGAGTTATTAGCAAAAGCTGTTTTGAAATATAAAAAAAGAAACGGTTTCTTTTCTGATAAAATAATTCTGCCTAAACATATTCAAGAAATGAATGTTTCTATAAGCGACAGAATAAAAACAATCATTGTAAATATGGAACGCTGCAGATGGATTGCTAAAGATATTATAAAAGACAAAGAATTTATAGTGATAAATATTCCATCTTACCGTTTAACTTATTTCAAAGAAGATAAAGTTGTTTTGAGTTCTGATGTAGTAGTTGGAACCTCATTAAATAAGACGGTTGTCTTTAGTGGTATGATGAGTTATATTGTTTTTTGTCCTTATTGGAATGTGCCAAATAGTATTAAAGAAAAAGAAATTCTTCCAGCACTAAGGAAGAATAAAAACTATTTAATAAATCACCAAATGGAGTGGCATAACGGAAATATTAGACAAAAACCTGGGCCAAAAAACTCTTTAGGATTGATAAAGTTTCTGTTTCCAAATAATAATAATATTTATTTACATGATACACCTTCAAAATCTTTGTTTAATGAAGAGAAACGAGCTTTTAGTCACGGCTGTATAAGAATTGCAAAACCTAAAGAGCTAGCAGAGCTTATCTTAAAAAACGATCCAAATTGGCCAACTGAAAAAATAGATGCTGCCATGAATGGAGGGAAAGAAAAATGGATGACACTTAAAAATAAAATTCCTGTACACATAGGGTATTTTACCTCTTGGGTAGACGAAGAAGGGGACATTAATTTTTATAAAGACATATACAACAGGGATAACACTTTAACTTCTTTGTTATTGGAAAATTAATTTTTTTGTCAGATTTAATTTAAAGTCATCTTATTTAATACATTTTCTTTCCATAAAAAATGCCCCAAATAGCGACTAACTTTTTGGGACATTTTCACTGCTTGGCTTTTATATTATTGTTTAAAATATCACCAAATTTTCACCCGCTTTTCTGGAGCAAGATATAATGAATCCGTTGATTTTATTTTGAATGCTTCATAAAATTCGGGTATGTTTCTAACTACCCCATTTATTCGGAACTTAGCAGGTGAATGTGGGTCACCTGCAATTTGGCTACGAATAGCTTCTTCCCGTGCTTTTTCACCCCAAACTTGTCCCCAGCCCAAGAAAACACGCTGCATACCAGTGAAACCATCCATTACAGGCGCTTCTTTGCCATTTAAACTTGCTTTGTAAGCTTTTATAGCAATGCTTAATCCGCCAAGGTCACCAATATTTTCTCCCAAAGTAAAATCGCCATTCACATTTAAATCAGGGAATGCTTTGAATCCATTGTATTGAGCAACCAGTGCATTTGTTTTGGCTTTAAAAGCTGTTAAGTCGTTTAGTGTCCACCAGTTTTTCATTACGCCATCACCATCAAAAGTGGCTCCTTGGTCATCAAATCCGTGGCCAATTTCATGGCCAATTACGGCTCCAATACCACCATAATTTACGGCATCATCTGCTTTTAAATCAAAGAAAGGCGGTTGCAAAATAGCTGCAGGAAATACAATTTCGTTAAGAGAAGGATTATAGTAAGCATTTACTGTTTGTGGCGTCATGCCCCATTCTCTTCTATCTACAGGTTTACCTAGTTTGTCAAGTTCTCTTTTATACACGAATTCATTGGCTCTAACTGCATTGCCATACAAATCGTTTTTTGAAACTCTCAGCGCAGAGTAGTCTCTCCATGTGTCAGGATACCCAATTTTAATCATGAATTTATCAACCTTGGCCAATGCTTGTTTTTTGGTGGCAGCACTCATCCAATCTAATTTTTTAATGCTTTCAGTATAAGCTTTTAAAAGGTTTTTAACCAAAGTGACCATACGTTCTTTAGCCTCAGGAGAAAAGTGTTTTTCAACATATACTTTCCCTACCATTTCGCCTAACGCCCCGTTCACTGCATTTACACCTCGCTTCCAGTCTTCTTCAGGTTTTTCAACACCATATAATGTTTTACTATAAAACTCAAAATCTTGTTTATCCAATGCTGAGTTCAGTCTGTTAGCATTTCTGTTGATTAGCCCCCATTTCAGATAGATTTTCCAAGTATCGAGTGGGGTGTTTTTAATTATATTGTTTAAGCTTTTTGTGTTTTCAACTTGTGATATTATAATTGTTTTTTCCTTGTCCATACCAGCAGTTTTGAGCATAGTTTTCCAATCAAAATCGGGCATCAAAGTTTTTAAATCAGCTGTATTATATTTATTGTAAAGTTTTACAACATCTCGAGTATCTTCTTTTTTCATATGACTTGAAGCTATGGCAGTTTCAAGTGCCATTACTTTAGTAGCGTTTTCTGTTGGATTTTCGATATTACATAATTGCAGCATTTTTTCAATATGTGCTAAATATTTTTTACGAATATCTGTCATCTTCGCGTCGGTTGAAGTATAATATTCTCTCTCAGGAAGGTTAATTCCCGACTGCCAGGTAGTTAAGGCATACTCATTTGGATTTTTAGAATCCTGACTAACAAATATACTAATAGGGACTGTAACCCCTGTTCTGTTCGAAATCCCAAAATAATTGGCCAAATCAGTATAATTGGCAATCAAATCTATAGCTTTTAAATCAGGCTGAATAGGTTTTATTCCTTTGGCATCACGGTCCTTTCTATTCATGAAAGAGTCGAAGTAATCACCTATTTTCTGTTTGTCGCTACCATCGGCATTATCACCTTTTGCAGCGTCTTCAATAATTGCCTTTACATCTTTTTGAGATTGGTCGTATAGTAAATCAAAAGCGCCGTAAGATGCTTTATCTGCAGGAATTTTCGTGTTTTTATACCAAGTTCCATTTACATAATCGGCAAAATTATCACCTGGACTTACTAGTGTATCCATGTTTTTTTTATTGATGCCAGATGTAAGTTCTTTTTGATTACAAGCAGATAATAATAAAGCGCAGCTTATCAAAGTTAATGCTGTTTTGATGTTTTTCATAAGTAAGTTTTGATCATTATTAAGCTAATGTAGACAAATTAATTTAAGTAATTTATATACCAATTTGAAAATCCATTAAAAACAGTATATTTACTTTTTAAAGCATATACCAACTCTTAAATGGAAACGGTTAAAATACTTCATATAGATAGTAATCACAACTTGTTATGGGAACAATTGGAACAAGCAGGTTTTCAAAACCAAGCTGATTTTGTATCGCCAAAAGAAGCCATTGAATCCAAAATTCAAAACTATCATGGTATCGTTATTCGTAGTCGATTTAAAATTGACAAAACCTTTTTAGATAAAGCCTCAAATTTGAAATTTATTGCAAGAGTTGGAGCTGGATTAGAAAGTATTGATTGTGAGTATGCGAATTCAAAAAATATTCATTTGATTGCAGCACCAGAAGGTAATAGAAATGCCGTTGGGGAGCATGCCATAGGAATTCTATTGTCTTTAATGAATAAATTAAATAGGGCTGATAGATTGGTGCGCGAGGGGAAATGGATGCGTGAAGGAAATCGTGGTTTTGAACTAGAAGGAAAAACAGTAGGGATAATAGGCTATGGTAACATGGGAAAATCATTTGCCAAAAAACTCAAAGGTTTTGATGTAGAAGTTTTGTGTTATGATATTCAAGATAACGTCTTTGATGAAAACGCCAAACAAGTTTCCTTAAAAGAATTACAAGCAAATGTTGATGTGTTGAGTTTGCATATTCCTTGGACACCAGGGACAGATAAATTAGTAAATTCTGAATTTATTAATGGGTTTGCCAAGCCATTCTGGTTCATTAATACTTCTCGTGGTAAAAATGTCGTTACGGATGATTTAGTTGCTGCCTTGCAATCAGGAAAAATTTTAGGTGCAGGGTTGGATGTTTTAGAGTATGAAAAATTATCTTTTGAAACTCTTTTTATAGATACAGAAAAACCAATTGCATTTGACTATTTATTACATGCGGAAAATGTTTTACTTACTCCACATATTGCTGGATGGACTTTTGAAAGCCATGAAAAATTAGCACAAGTAATAGTGGATAAAATTATGAAGTTATATAAATGACAAAGTAAATATTGAACTAATTGATAGTACTTTCTTATAAATATTTTTATACTTTAGCCATTAATAAAACCAACTAAAATTAAAGAATATGGAAGTAATCAATAACTCTAATGATCATGAAAACAAACCAAATAATATTCCAGAATTCAAAGTAGATCCAATATTAGTTTTAATATTTAGTTTTTTAACCTGTGGCTTATACTTAATTTATTGGAACATTAAAATCGCTGAAGTGCTAAATGCTGTTGCTGAAAGAGAAATCATCTCAACTCCGTTAGCCGTTTTTTCGGGCTGTTGTTTGCCTGTTCATGTATATTTCTATTACATAGTAGGTAAAGATGGATTACCAAAAGTATATCAAATTACAGGTGAATTGCAAAAAGATCAATCCACGTTGCTTATTGTTTTAGGTTTAGTATTCCCAATCGCTGCTGCAATGATTGTTCAAGGCGATATTAACAGACTATACAAATAGAAAAACGAACAAAATATAAATTATATGGCATCATCGGTGCAATTTTAACACTGATGATACCGTTTTTTTTGATGCTTACAAATGAGGATGACCATCTAAAAAACAGTCAATCATTTTGTCCAATTAAAATGCTAACTGGGTTTCCTTGTCCGTCTTGTGGTATTACTAAATCTATTGTTTGTTTTTATCAAGGTGATTTTTTTGGAAGTTTTTCATACCATGTTTTGGGACCAATAGTTGTTGTATTTAGCTTTTGCGTTATTGCATTACTGAGCGCAGAACTAATTATGAAGAAAGACTATTTTAAAGAATATATCTATAGTAAAAAACTTGCTTATGGATTGGCAATTTTTCTAGTCGTGTATCATATAGTTAGATTAATTTATTTTATAAAACAACATTCTTTTTATTATATATTAAAAGAGTCTATTTGGAAATAATAATAATCTTAATTTTTTATAATTATTACCAGAATTCTTTATATTTGAAATTAGTAACCAAAAAGGAGTCACCGAAAATCCTTAAGAGTAGGAATAATTAAAAACTAAAATTTATGTTTGATTGGTACAAAAAAGTTGTTTTTGAAAACTATGCTAATTTCACTGGTCGTGCAAGACGTTCTGAATATTGGTATTTTACTCTTGTGAATTTGTTATTTGCTGCAGCAACTGCCGCGATAGACAAAGTATTAGATTTAAAATTTGGTATAAATACATTGTATAGTTTAGCTGTATTTATCCCGGGATTAGCTCTTGCAGTAAGAAGACTTCACGATATTGGTAAAACCGGATGGCTTTTATTTATTGTTTATTTGGCAATTATTGCATGCGCAGTATCATTAGTAGTTACAGGAATTGCAACTATAGGAGGAAGTTTTTCAGCAGTAATGGGTGTAGGAATTATACTTCCAGTAATAATTATTTTAGCCCTTGCAATATGGATGCTAGTGCTTTTTTGCACAAATGGCGATGAAGGCGAAAACAAATATGGACCAGATCCAAAATCAGATGGTGCAGAAGCTATTAACGAAATAGGCCCTGAATAGTTGATATATTTTCTACCAAAAAGCCAGTGAAATTTCACTGGCTTTTTATTTATATAAATAAAAACATATCATTTTATTTTGCATCTGTATAGTTTATTTATACAAAAAATAAATCTACATGTTCTAAAGCTTTGTTTAATTTGTAAAAATAAATATATAAAATTATGAAAAAACTTGCTACACTGTTCTTATTAATTACATCACTTTTTGCAAATGCACAATTTGGTTATCAATCAACAATTAGAAATAATAGCGGTCAATTAGTAACTAATCAAATTATTTCGTTGCGATTTAATATTAAGTTAAATTCTGCAACTGGAACAATCGTATATTCTGAAATTCAACATCCGTTAACAAATAGTCAAGGCAATATTAATGTTATGATTGGAACTGGTACAGCTACAACCGGAAATTTTTCACAAATAAATTGGACTGCAGGCACACATTATTTAACAGTTGAATTTTTTACTGGAACTAATTCTTGTCAATGGATTAATGTGCCTTTTGATCAAAGCGGAACTATTAGTAAAATAGTTTCCTACTGTAATAGCCAATATGTTTATGGCTCATGTTCTTCTTTTAGCACTTTAGTGTGGTCAGATGAGTTCAATGGCACTGGAGCCATAAATTCATCAAATTGGCATCATCAGACACAACTTCCAAATGGAGGTGGCTGGTATAATGGCGAGGCACAGCATTATACTAATCGTCAGGTTAATTCAAATGTAAGCAGTGGCACTTTAAAAATTGTTGCTAAAAAAGAAACTTTTACCGATCAAGGGCAAACAAAACAATATACTTCTGCTCGATTGAATTCAAAATTTGCTTTTACCTATGGACGAGTAGAAGTGCGAGCAAAGTTAGCTACAGGCGCAGGAACATGGCCCGCTATCTGGACGTTAGGTAAAAATATCATTGAACCAGGGGCCTATTGGACAAGCACATATGGGACGACGAATTGGCCAGCCTGTGGTGAAATAGATATTATTGAGCATTGGGGAGTCAATCAAAATTATGTTCAAAGTGCGATGCATACACCATCAAGCTATGGTGGTACTGTTAATCTTGGAGGTCAAACAATTGCCACCGCTTCAAGCGACTTTCATGTTTACACCCTTGAGTGGACTTCTCAAAAAATGGTGTTCAGTGTAGACGGTATTGTACATTATACTTACAACCCATCAATTAAAGATGCCTCTACATGGCCATTTGATACACCACAATATATTCTATTAAATGTTGCTATGCAGCCAGCTATTGACCCTAACTTTACACAAAGTGCTATGGAAGTTGATTATGTTAGAATATACCAATAAGCAATATTTAGTGTAGTTATAAAGCTAAACTATTTTAAAATTAATATAAGCCAACATTTATGTTGGTTTTTTTATATAAATATTTTGATAATATACTAAAGTTGCTCTAATACCATCAAAATAAAAAATAATTTAGATAATAAATACAGTATTAATAATTAAATATGGTTAAAAATACACTTTTGATTTTTATTAAATTCTTATTTTTAAACCTATTTATTAAATATTTACCCATACATCAACTAAACATTTTAAAAAAGCTCTTCTAATTATATGTACCTTAATCCTAACATTTAAAAGGGTTTATGCGATTATTTAAAAATTTATTAATTGTATAGTTTTTGTATACGCAAACGTTTTCGATTGTGTTTTCTTATTCTTTATGTTTACAACTCAAATCTTAAAATATAACTCAATGAAAAAATTACTATTACTATTTTTCCTGATGACTATTTCATTAGGGTATTCGCAAACCTTTCCTTTAGACTTTTCTGATTCATCAGATTTGTTTACAGGATTTGATGGTGTAACTGCATCAATTGTTTCTGATGGAGGCAATGATGTTCTTCAAATTGTAGGCCCAGCAGGCTCAGGAGGATCTTGGGATAATTCCCAATTAACTCTTTCTCAGAATTTAAACCTTTCTGATAATGCTAACAACACTATTACTTTTAGATTTAAAGCAAGTGCAGGTTCAAGTGGACAACACTTATTGAAGTTTGAAGGTGGAGTTGGAGGTGCTGCTGTTGCTGAAGGGTTTTTTAACTCAACTGGAACAGGCTGGCAAAATATAACTATAGATTTTGGAGCCGGTTTAGGTAACTACTCCAAAGTAGTAATTTTCACCGATTCTGGGGCAGCTTCTAATGGTTGGAATAACTCTGGTACAGGAACATATCTTATTGATGATTTGGCAGGGGGTACTAATGTAGCTCCTCTTGTTATCCCAACACCATCTGCAGCTGCTAGTACACCTTCACGAAACGCAGCTGATGTAATTTCTGTATTTAGTGGTGCATACACGGATGTTGCAGGAACTAACTTTTTTCCAAACTGGGGACAAGCTACTCAATATTCACAAGTTTCCATTGCAGGAAATCCTACATTAAAATATTCAAATTTAAATTATCAAGGAATTACTTTTGGAACACCTATTAATGGTTCGTCAATGGAATCTTTGCATTTTGATATTTGGACGGCAGATTGTTCTTCTTTTGATATGTTTATACTTGATGGATCTAATCCTGAAGAAAAATATACAGTTACCCCAACTTTAAGTGGTTGGAATAGTTATGATATTAATTTATCTTCATATCCTAATTTAACAAAATCTAATGTTGTAGAATTTAAGATTGCAGGAAATGGCACTGTCTATTTAGACAACATTTATTTCTGGAAATCAGCTAATTTACCAACTTTAAGCAATTTTTCAATTGCAACAAAAGCGAATGGTTCAGCTCCATTTACTATCACTCCACCTACTAGTAATAGTTCAGGTGATTTTACTTATACTAGTAGCAATACTAACGTAGCTACAATATCTGGAAATACTATAACCATTACTGGAGTAGGCCAAACTACTATCACTGCTAATCAAGCAGCTGCAGGATCTTATCTCGCTGGAAGTATCTCGGCTATATTTGTTGTAACTCCAGGACCTGCTCCTGCTCCAACAGCTTCTGCCGCAAATGTAATACCAATATTTACTGATGCATATCCATCACTTGAACAAACAACAGTGGATTATTTTAGAACGGGTTGGTCCACTGCATCACTTGAAAACATTGTTTTATCAGGAAATAATACACTTAGTTATTCAAGCCTTGGGTATGTGGGTATTGAAACCACATCAAGTCCAGTTGATGCTAGTGGAATGAATTTATTTCATATTGATGTATATACGGCAACAACTTCAACTTTTAAAGTTAAATTAGTTGATTTTGGTGCTAATGGAGTTTATGGAGGTGGAGATGATAAAGAGCATGAAATTACTTTAACTACACAAATAGGATGGAATAGTTTCAATTTGTTATTGTCTAGTTTTACTGGTTTAACAACAACAGCTCACATTGCACAATATATTCTTACAGGAAATGGTTCTGCATATGTTGATAATATTTATTTTGCATATCAAACTATTACTGTTGCTCCTGCTTTAAGTAATTTTACTATTCCTGCAAAAGCAACGGGAAATGCTGATTTTGCCATTACTCCTCCAACAAGTACTAGTCCAGGTTCTTTTACTTACTCAAGTAGTAATCCAGCTGTGGCAACTATAGTAAATGGTAGTTCTATTCATATCGTTGGTATTGGTACAAGTACAATCACCGCGACTCAAGCTGCTTCTGGAAATTATACTTCTGGGTCAATAACTGCAAGTTTTGAAGTTACTGCTCCAATAGCACAAGCTCCAACTACAGCTGCACCAACTCCTCCTGCAAGAAATGCTTGGGATGTGATATCTTTATTTAGTGGCGCTTACTCTAATGTTACTTTAAATGAATTACCAACAGGCTGGTCACAATTGGCATTATCACCGTTTTCGGTTGAAACTATTGCCGGAAATGCTACTTGGAAATTTGGAGGTGAATTCTTAGGTATGGTTACCAATTATGATAATGGTATCGATTTAACTCAAATGACCACTATGCATATCGATTATTGGACTCCTGATAATAAAGTTATGATAGCTAAAATTGTAAATACTACTGGTCCTATAACAGAAGGACTTACTATTGTTCAAGATCCAGTTGTAACGGGCACTTGGAGAAGTGTAGATATTCCAATGGCTCAATTTGGAGGATCAGTTAATAAATCTAAAATTACACAGATTTTATTAGACCCACAATTAGGGGGATCTACTGTATATGTTGATAACTTTTATTTTTATAGACCGGCAACATCTCTTCCATCTCCAACGATAACAAACTTTACAGTTCCAAGTAAACTAGTTGGTGATTCGGCATTTACTTTATCTGCTCCTACAAGCAATAGTTCAGGAGCATTTACATATACAAGTAGTAATACTGCTGTAGCTACTGTAAGCGGATCTACTGTTACTATAGTAGGGGGTGGAATAACTATTATAACAGCCACCCAAGCAGCAACTGGAGCTTATGGTTCAGGAACTATAACTGCAAATTTTGTGGTTTCTTTTCCTCCACCAACTACAGCAGCTTCTACGCCAACAGTAGCTGCGGACAGAGTATTATCTGTATTTAGTGATGCGTACACAAATGAAGGTGGAGCTTCTTATCCTTATTGGGGTCAACCTGCAGGATATATAGCGCCTGCTATTGTCCAAATCGGGACACCAGGGAACAACACTTTAAAGGTTGATAATTTATCATATCAAGGGGTACAATTAGCAAGCAATATAGATGTTTCAACAATGACTACTTTACATGTTGATTTTTGGACACCAAATTGTACAACATTCGAGTTTTATTTAATAGATTCTGCTCCTGTTGGAATTCCGCCAGCTGAGCAAGCTGTTTCAGTATCTCTAACACAAAACGGATGGAATTCTATTGATATTCCTATGTCCTCGTATAACACACTTGCTTTAACAGGAGTACAACAATTTAAGTTTGTTGGTACACCAGCAGGAAGCGTTGTTTATCTTGACAATATTTACTTTACAAAATCAACATCTCGCGCAATAGCACCAACTACTGCAGCTGTTGTTAATTATTGTAAAGGCGCAGTTGCAACACCATTAAGTGCAACCGGTTTTGGTGGTGCTTTAAAATGGTATACAGGTACTACTAATGCAACTACAGGAGTAACTACTTATGGGACGGCTTCTGCTACTGCTCCAACACCTTCTACAACAACCTCTGGGACAAAAAAATATCGAGTTTCTCAAGTGTTATCTGATGGAAGTGAAAGCCCAAAAGCAGATATTACCGTAACTGTACTTACTACAGCTGTACCAACTGAGGTAGTAGCAGCAATTACAAGTACTACTGCGGGTGCTACCGCAGGTACTTATTTAGCAGCGACTTTAGCAGTTGGACAGTATGTTCAAACTTCAACTACAGTCTCATATAGAGTGCCAGCATTAACAGATACTACATTGTCTTATTACTGGACAGTTCCAGCAGGTGTTAATATTGTTGGACAAACTCCTGGAGTAAGAACAATAGTTCAAACAGGAACTGATGCAAATGTTTTAAATGTTAATTTCCTTAATGTTTCTTCAGGAATTGGTGCTGTTGGTTCTATTACTTGTCAAGCACAAAATGCAAGTGGTTGTAGCTCTGCTGCAAAATCTGTAGCGCTTACTAAAGCTTTGCCTGCTGCACCAACTACATTAGTTATGACTGATGGAGTTTCAGCTACAGCAATTACAACTTTTGCAAAATACATGGGTACACCTACAGTAATTACAGTAACTGCTGGTTCACTTGTTGGTGCGTCTTCTTATGTTTGGGAATTACCTACGGGTGTTACTCTTCTTTCAGGAGCTACTACAACATCAGGAGTTACTTCAGGTACATCAAGTGTAATCACTATAGATTTTGCTGGAGTTACAAGTTCAAATACTTTTAATTATTCTACAACTGCTGCAGTTCCAGTCTCTACTAATGTATTGCGAATAGGAGTTAAATCTAGAAATGGTGTTGGTGTTTCTACTACTAGTAATACTAGTCTTTCAAATCCAACTACTCCTTCGACTGCTAAGTTGCTAACCCTTACTGCTGTGGCTCCAGCTGCCCCAGCAACATTAGTATTAACTAATCCAGCATTACCAGGTACAGCAGCCACAACAGC
>CALPPS020000073.1 GCA_943325515.2 Flavobacterium psychrophilum | reverse complement strand
CTTCTTTGTCTTCATAGGTCAAACTCTTTCCTGTTTTGTATCTCAAGTTTAAACTCGTGTTTTTATCACCAATAACTTTTGATGGATTTTTAACATTGATAGTTCCATGATCAGTAGTAATGATTAGTTTAAAACCTAATTTTTGTCCTTGTTGGATGATTTCCAAAAGAGGTGAATTTTTAAACCAGCTTAAAGTTAACGAACGATAGGCTTTATCGTCAGAAGCTAATTCTTTAACTACATCCATTTCGGTTTTGGCATGTGAAAGCATATCAACAAAGTTGTAAACTACAGTGACCAAATCGTTATCTTTCAAGCCTTTGAAGTTTTCGGCTAGTTTTTTACCACTTGCTAAATTGGTGATTTTAAAATAGTCTTGTTTAATGTTTAATCCTAATCGTTTTAAATGAGCCGTTAAAAATTCAGCTTCATAAAGATTTTTTCCACCTTCTTCCACATCGTTTTTCCAATATTGTGGAAATTGTTTTTCCATTTCTAATGGAGTCAATCCTGAGAAAATAGAATTTCTCGCATACTGAGTTGCCGTTGGTAGACTAGCAAAATAAGGAGTTTCTTTTTCTAATTTATAGTGATTGGCAACAGTACTTTCAATAGTTTTCCATTGATCATAACGAAGATTATCTATTACTACAAATAATACTGGTTTAGCTTTGCTCTGTTCGGCTCCGCCTCGGGTGTCTTTTTTGACTAATTCAGGGACAACTAATTCTCTGAAAAGTGTATGAGATTGTATCGGTTTATCAGTTTTTGGAGCAAACCAATCTTCATAATTGCGTTCAATAAATTTTCCGAATTGTACATTGGCTTCTAGTTTTTGACTTTCAAGAATTTCAATCATACTTTGATCATTAATATTTTCTAATTCTAATTCCCAAAATATAAGTTTTTTATATAATTCAACCCAATCTTCATAACTACGAACCATGGCCATTTCCATAGCAATTTTTCTAAATTCTTTTTGATAATCAAGCGTAGTTTTTTCAGAGATTAGCCTTGAATGGTCTAAGTTTTTTTTCAAACTTAATAATATCTGATTTGGATTAACAGGTTTAATCAAATAATCAGCAATCTTAGAACCAATAGCCTCTTCCATGATATATTCTTCTTCACTTTTAGTGATCATAATTATTGGTGTCGAAGATTTTTTTTCTTTCATTTCCTGTAGGGTTTCTAATCCACTCATTCCAGGCATATTTTCGTCAAGGAAAACAATATCAAAATTACCATCTTCATAGGCATCAATTGCATCACGACCATTATTATAGGTAGTGACTTTATAGTTTTTCTTTTCTAAAAATAGAATATGTGGTTTTAATAAATCAATTTCATCATCAACCCAAAGTATTTTGATAGTATCCATAGTCATTTATTTATGTGGTGCAAATTACTATATTACAAAACGTAGTATTATTAAAATTATTATAAAATAGGGTAAAAAAACTATTTATCAAATTAATGTTAAAGAATATTTCATTATAAAAATATTAATTATATTTGATGTAGAATAAAATTAGTTTTAATTTAATAACAATAAAATAATGAAAAAAGTAGTTTCAATTTTAGCTATCGTAGCTTTTATGTTTTCTGTAAATGTTAATGCTCAAGAACAAGAAAAGAAAAAGGAAAAAGCAAAAACTGAAAAATCATCCGCTGCTAAAGAAAAAAAATCTTGTGCTGCAGGTGAGAAAAAAAGTGGATGTTGTGCTGCCAAAAAAGCAGAAACAAAATCATAATTAAAAAAATGTTCTAATTAAAAGTGTTTGAATTTTCAAACACTTTTTTTATTTAATTCATTTTTAGTTTCAAAGTAATACTATACATTTGGTAATATTTTTATTTATTTTAGTCCAATATATTTAATAGAATAATTTTATGCAATTTAAAAACATACTCATCATCAGCTTATTCTCAGTGTTTCTTTTAATTAGCTGTAACAAAAAAGAACTGCAATTTGAAGACCCATTAATTACAAACCGAGATACTACTGTTAGTCCTAGTGAAGATTTTTTTCATTATGCTAATGGGGGTTGGTTCAAAAAACATCCAATTCCAAATAGTGAATCTAGTAACGGAATTTTCAGAATGATAGGTGATACTATTAATGCTCAGATTAAAGATATTTGTGAAAAGTCATCCAAAAATACCGAAGCTGCAAAAGGTAGTAACGAACAAAAAATAGGCGATTTTTATGCCTCAGGAATGGATACACTTTCTATTGAAAAATTAGGATTAAAACCATTGTTATCAGAATTTAATAGAATAGATGCTATAAACGACATTCCTTCATTAATGAATACTATCGGCTATCTTCATACAATTGGAGCAAGTCCGGCATTCTCATTTTATGTGTCACAAGATGATAAAATCAGTTCAAAACATGCTTTGTTTTTTGGTCAAGGAGGTTTAGGTTTAGGAAATAGAGACTATTATTTTAATACGGATGAGCAAACTACTAAAATAAGAAATGAGTATGCAAAGCATTTGCAAGTTATGATGCAGTTCTTGGGTAATGACGCAACTGTTGCAAAAAATGCCTCAGCTACTATTTTAAAAATAGAAACTGATTTGGCAAAAACTAGCAGAAAATTAGAAGCTCTTCGTGATCCAGTTAAAAATTACAATAAAATGTCTTTGGCTCAATTTAAAGCATCAACACCAACAATAGCTTGGGAGAATGTTTTACCACAGTTGGGTATTATAAAAGCTGACACTGTGATAGTTGGTCAACCAGAGTTTTATAAAGGTTTAAATAAAATCGTTACTAGTTATTCTATAAATGATTGGAAAACCTATTTGAAATGGGATTTAGTTAATTCTTATGCGTCTTATTTGAATAAAGCTATTGAGAATCAAAATTTTGCTTTCTATTCAACTGTCATGAACGGAGTAAAAGAGCAAAAACCAAGATGGAAAAGAGTAGTGGAGCAAACAGATGGTTCATTGGGTGAATTGATAGGCCAAGTATATGTTGCAGATTATTTGCCTAAAGGGTCTAAAGAAAAACTTTTAGAAATAGGTAATAATATTCGCGATGTCTATGCTGAGCATATCAAAAAACTAGATTGGATGAGTCAAACTACCAAACAAAAAGCATTACAAAAACTGAGTAAAATTGTAATGAAAGTAGGATATCCAGATAAATGGAAGGATATGAGTAGTGTGGTAATTAATAGAAACTCTTATTGTGCTAATGTTATTGCAACAAATAAATGGAGTTATAATTATATGATCAATAAATTTGGAAATCCAGTTGATAGAACAGAATGGAATATGTATCCACAGACCTATAATGCTTATTATAATCCTAGCAATAACGAAATTGTTGTCCCTGCGTGTAATATATTAGTGCCAGGTTATGAAGGTAGAATGCCAGATGACGCTATTTTATATGGTATTATTGGAGGTTCAACTTTTGGACATGAAATTACCCATGGTTTTGATGACCAAGGAAGTCAATATGATGAAAACGGAAACTTGAAAAACTGGTGGACAGCAGAAGATTTAGTAAAGTTTAAGCAAAAAACTAAACTTATAGTGGAACAATTCAACAAGTTTGAACCATTAAAAGGTAAATTTGTTAACGGCGATGCAACACAAGGTGAGAATATCGCTGATTTGGGTGGTGTAGTTATGGGTTTTGAAGCTTTCAAAAAATCATCACAGTATAAAAACAAAGAAAAAATTAGTGGTTTAACGCCTGAGCAACGTTATTTCTTAGCCTATGGTTATGCATGGATGATAAATGCCAAAGATGAGGCATTAGCTAGACAAATCATGGTTGATGTTCATTCGCCAGCCCAATTTAGAATTAATGGACCCTTAATGAATATACCCGAATTTTATAAAGCTTTCAATATAAAACAAGGTAGCAAAATGTATCAACCCGATAATTTGAGAGTTGTTATTTGGTAATTAAAATAAAAAACTCAGCGCAAAGTTAGGAATTTTTATTAAGTCTTTGTGGCTGTTGCTTCTTCATATCGTTCGGAAACTTTGTTCCAATTGATAATTTTAAAGAAGTTTTCGATATACTTTTTACGTTTATACTGATAGTCTAAATAATAAGCATGTTCCCAAACATCCAAATTTAAAATTGGTGTCCCCGATATAGTTTGCTTTGGCATCAAAGGATTGTCTTGATTTGAAGTACTAGTTATCTCTAATTTACCAGATTTATCAACTAGTAACCAAGCCCAACCTGAACCAAATTGCTTTTCGGCAGCATTCATAAATTGACTTTTAAATTCATCGAAAGAACCAAAATCTCTTTTGATAATTGATGCTAAAGTGTCTTTTGGTTGTCCACCAGCTTTTGGAGCCATTCCTTCCCAAAATAATGTATGATTATAATATCCCCCAGCATTATTTCGTAAATCATTATTGCTAACGTCTAGCTTTTTAAGTATATCTTCAATAGTTAGATCAATTAATGTTGGGTCAGCAGCTACTATTTTATTAAGATTGTTGGTGTAGGTTAAATAGTGTTTAGAATAATGAATATTCATTGTAAGAATGTCAATATTTGGTTCAAGAGCATTGTACTCGTATGGTAATTTCACTAGATTGAATTGCCCATCTTCAGCAGAAACATCATCTGGACTACCAATGGTTATTTTTTCTTCTGTTGCTGGTAATGGAACCTCAACTACTTCAGTGAGTTTTTTTCTTTTACAGGATGATGTAAGTACAACTAGAGAGAAACAAAGAACTAGTGAAAATATTTTTTTCATAATCTATTTTTTCTTTTTAGTATATTGTTGATAGCTTCTATATATAATTCTTTTGATTCTTCAATAGTTAAATGACTTATTTGCATCCAAGCGTTGGTTTTAAAAGCATTTCTTAAATCAAAATTGGAAGCGCTATTGTAATCTATAGTTCCAAAAGTAGCTTGTTTATAATAGGCATATAACCGCAATTGTTCATCTTGTGGTAAAGATGATTGTGTCATTTCTGAAGCTGCTTCTACGGCTTCTTGAAAACGAATTTCTAATTCTTTTTCTGACATGCTTTAACGTTTATTTTGTTGCTACTATTGTTTTTCCTCCAATAGCTTTGTCATTCAAATGTACAATAACTTTTGTTCCTATTGGCAAATAGATATCTACTCTAGATCCAAATTTAATAAATCCTGCATCTTCACCCTGAACTACTTCTTGTCCTACTTCGGCATAATTCACAATGCGTCGAGCTAATGCACCAGCAATTTGACGATAAAGAATTTCTCCAAATTCTTTAGTTTCTAGAACCACTGTTGTTCTTTCATTTTCAGTACTTGCTTTTGGATGCCAGGCTACTAGGTATTTTCCGGGATGGTATTTACTAAATTTTATTTTTCCGCTAGCGGCATATCTTGTAACATGCACATTTATTGGTGACATGAATATAGAAACTTGCAAACGTTTATCTTTGAAATATTCCTCTTCGTACACTTCTTCAATTACTACTACTTTTCCGTCTACAGGCGCAATAATATAGTTTTCATTTAGAGCGACAACTCTTCTTGGGTTTCTGAAAAATTGCAAAATCATCACTAAGAAAAACAATGTGACTATTTGAATTCCTTTTTCTAACCAAAAAATATCAGCAAAAAATTTGTGTGATAAAAGGAAAATAAATATTGAAAATGAACTAGCAATTGCTATGATTTTTCCGCCTTCTTTATGAAACATAATATAAAATTTGATAAAATAAATAGATAAATGGTGATGCAAATATAATACTATCTAGTCGATCTAGGAAACCACCATGACCGGGCATTATATTGCCACTATCTTTTACTCCTGCATTTCTTTTAAACTTTGATTCTATTAAGTCGCCCAAAGTTCCAAAAAAGCTAATAATTAGAGCTATTATTATCCATTGAATTATGGATTGATATAAATAATAAGCAGCTAATAAAATGCCCGTAATCATTGAAAAAAATATTCCGCCTACAAATCCTTCAATGGTTTTTTTAGGTGATATTTTTTCAAAAAGTTTGTTTTTTCCAATACTTATTCCCACTAAATAAGCAAATGTATCATTCATCCAAATGATTACTAATATACTAATGATTACTTTTGGATTATAATTTATAGTATGAATATTTATGAATTGATCATCTGCATTTAGAAATGGAATTTTGGTAAAAATTATAATGGGTACAATGAGATAACCAATCAGAAAAACATATTTAGAGGCAGTGTTTATATATTTAGTTTGTTTTTCAAATAAAAATAAAAGCGATTTTACAGACACTACTAAAGTTGAAATTAATAATAAAATTTCATTTGTTTTAATGCTATTGTTTAAATTGAAAAGAATAAACCCAAAAGTTGCTAGTGCTAAAGGTAAAAAAGGTTTAAGTTGCACCAACTTGCAGAACTCTACTACAGAAAATAGTAAAAAAATGCCAAAAAGTAAAAGAAAACTATAGGGAGAATATAAAGTAGCTCCAACTAAAAGCAGTACATAAACAGCTCCAGATATCGCTCTTTTTAAAGTGGTATTCATACTATAAATCTTCTAAAAGCAATAGATATAAATTCTTAGCGGTACTTCCGTATTGAAGGAAGTCTTCATCTTTTGCTTTTTCAAAATATTTTATGGCAGTAATATTGGTTGGATAATCTTTGTCGTATTTCTTTTTGATCACACGAAGACCATCGCTTTTGGTTTCTAGTATTTGACTTGTAGTGGCTAATATGATAATATTAATTGGCAAGTCATTTGGTTTATTTTGTTTGATTTGATTAGAAGAAAAAAGTACTGAACCTTCATCGGCAATTAGATTTTCGCAACTTGCAAATAAAAATTTCGGATTACTCGGTTTGTCATAGAGTAATTTATTTTCATCTAGAATACTGAAGAGTTTTGTTTCATAACATAATGCTTCACATTCGAACCAATCATTTTCTTCCAAAATGTTTAAAAACTGGTCTTTTACTTCATTCAAATTTTCGCAGTATAAAAATTTTCCGCCATTTTTTTTGAAATTATAAGTAAACTTTTCGTCAACTGGAAGCAACGAAAAGCTAGAAGGGGTATTGTTAAATTCGCTTTGACTTTCTTCGTCAGAGGCATCATTACCAGTGCCAAAAATTTTTCTGAAAAGACTCATGCTTTGTTGGTATAATTCTAGTTAAAAAATTGAAATCCTTCAAAGATAAAAAAATCTTAATTCAAAAGTAACTTTTAAATTAAGATTTTAAAAAAATGTTAAAAAACCTATTTTACTTATACAATATCAGTCTCTTGTGATGGAATGTCAAATGGTCTTTTTCCAAAAATGTTTTCTAAATCATCTTTGAAAATAACTTCTTTTTCAATTAAAATAGCTGCCAATTGTTCTAGTTTATCTTTATTATCCTCAAGTAGTTTTATGGCTCTTTGGTATTCAGTTTCTATTAAATTAGAAATTTCTTTATCTATAACTAATGCTGTTTCTTCTGAATAAGGTTTTGAGAAATTATATTCACTTTGTCCAGAAGAATCATAGTAGGTTATGTTTCCTAATTTATCACTCAAACCATAAATGGTTACCATCGCTCGCGCTTGTTTGGTAACTTTTTCTAAATCACTCAATGCACCAGTTGAAATTTTATTGAAGATTACTTTTTCAGCAGCACGTCCGCCCATGGTAGCACACATTTCATCTAGCATTTGCTCTGGTCTAACAATTAATCGTTCTTCTGGTAAATACCAAGCGGCACCAAGGCTTTGTCCTCTAGGCACAATGGTAACTTTGATTAAAGGTGCGGCATGTTCTAACATCCAACTAACGGTGGCATGACCTGCTTCATGAACTGCAATTGCATGTTTTTCAGCAGTAGTAACTATTTTGTTTTTCTTTTCTAAACCTCCCACAATTCTATCAACAGCGTCTAAGAAATCTTGTTTGTCAACTGCGGTTTTGTTGTTTCTAGCCGCTATTAAAGCTGCTTCGTTACATACGTTGGCTATATCAGCTCCAGAAAAACCTGGCGTTTGTTTGGCTAAGAAATCAACATCTAAATCATCTACTTTTTTCAAGGGTTGTAAATGCACTTCAAATATCTCTTTACGTTCTCTGATGTCTGGTAAGTCAACATATATTTGTCGGTCAAAACGTCCTGCACGCATTAAGGCTTTGTCTAAAACATCAGCTCGGTTAGTGGCTGCTAACACAATTACATGTGTATTGGTTCCAAAACCATCCATCTCTGTTAATAATTGGTTTAGTGTATTTTCACGTTCATCATTACCTCCAGAGAAATTGTTTTTTCCACGTGCACGACCTACAGCATCTATCTCATCAATGAAGATAATAGCTGGTGCTTTGTCTTTGGCTTGTTTAAATAAATCTCTAACACGAGATGCTCCAACACCTACAAACATTTCTACAAAATCAGAACCAGATAAAGAGAAGAATGGTACTTTAGCTTCGCCTGCAACGGCTTTGGCTAATAATGTTTTTCCTGTTCCAGGAGGGCCAACTAGTAAGGCTCCTTTTGGTATTTTTCCTCCAAGGGCTGTATATTTTTCTGGATTTCTAAGGAATTCTACAATTTCTTGAATTTCCTCTTTGGCTCCCTCTAATCCGGCTACATCTTTAAAAGTTGTTTTTAAATCTGTTTTTTCGTCAAAAAGTTTTGCTCTTGATTTTCCGATGTTGAAGATTTGGCCACCGCCACCGCCACCAGCTCCACCAGACATTCTTCGCATGATTAATATCCATAGTCCGATGATAACAATTATTGGTAACAGACTTATGAATATTTCCGACCAATCACTTTTAGCTTTAAAATCATAATCTTTTAATACTCCAGTTTGTTTTGCTTTTTCAATTTTGTTTTGAAAAACTTCATCATTTCCAATATCAAATGAATAATGTGGCCCTTTGTTAGCATTTCCTAACATGTCTTTTGCCACTTTGTTGTGTGCTTTTTCTTTGAGTGCTACAGCTGTTAAATAAGCCTCTCCTTCAGTTTTATTATAAACTATAACCTTTTCAATTTCTCCTTTGTCAAGGTATTCGTTGAATTTTGAGGAGGATATTTTGGTAGCATCTTGAAAACTTGAACCACCTATAAAATTGAGAGCGAAGAATAGTATAATCAATCCGGCATATATCCACCAAGGACTTATTTTAAAATTAGTAGGTTTTTTTTCGTTAGCCATTTTTTAATTTAATTAGTAATTATTTGGAATGGTAGTAATTTGGGCATCGCCCCAAAGTCCTTCGATGTTATAAAATTCACGGATTTGTTTTTGGAACACATGAACTACTATGTCCACATAATCCATTAAAACCCACTCACCATTGTCTGTGCCTTCCACATGCCATGGCTTGTCTTTTAATTCTTTGGATACTAGTTTTTGGATAGAGTTAACTATAGCGTTAACTTGTGTGTTGGAGTTTCCGTTACAAATGATAAAATAATCACAAACGGCTGTATCTATTGCTCTTAAATCGAGGATATCAATGTCATTACCTTTTACTTCTTCTATGCCTTTTATGATGTTTGCTAGCAGTACATCTGTGTTAACCGTTTTCTTCGTCATTTAGTATTTATGTATGTTTTGCAAAGGTATTCATTTTTGTCATTATTTTTGCTTAACAAAAGTTTAAAATTAGTTAATATTTACATTCCTCTCATGAACATAATCAAACTCGATGCCATAGATTCCACAAATGACTATTTAAAGCAACTAGTTAGAGAAAAAGAACTTGAAAATTATACTGTTGTTATGGCTCATGAGCAAACCAATGGCAAGGGACAGCTTGGTGCTAAATGGATTTCTGAGCCAGGCAAGAATCTAACAATGAGTGTTTTGATTAAAGATTTACCACAAGATTTAATAACTGTTTTTGATATTAATGTAGCTATTGCAGTCGCAATTGCAAAGTTGTTAAGTTCTTTGGAACTAGATAATATTTTTGTTAAATGGCCAAACGACATTATGGCAGATGAAAAAAAAATAGCTGGTGTTCTGATTGAAAATATTTTAAAACCTGATGGCACTTTCACCGCTATAGTTGGTGTTGGATTAAATGTGAATCAAACTATTTTTAAAGGGTTGACTGATGCTACTTCTATAAAAATTTTTAGTGGGAAAACCTATGAAAGTTTGGAAGAATTAGCAATACTTATGGTAAACTTGATTGATACTTATGTCACTCTAGCTACCAAGAGTCAACATGATATTTGGGAACTTTACAATCATGTATTATTCAAAAAAAATATATCTATGCCATTTATAGATAGCAATGACAAACGATTTATTGGAGAAGTAAAACATGTAAACAAAGACGGGAAACTTACTTTGTTACAGGATGATCAAGAGCTTCATTTTTATGAAGCCAAACAAATAAAGATGCTGTTTTAATTTTGATATTTTTTTAACAATTTATTATTCTTTTAAAATTGGATTTAAGTTTTGTTATGTTATTACTTTTGCCCAATTTTTGGCACAAGCTATTTCAAAAATTGTGTCCAAATAAAAATTTTTAAAATCACTTATTAAATTAAATCATAAAATATTATACAGCTTTGTATAAAAGAGATTGAAATTTAAAAATAATGTATCTTTGAAAATAAATTATTACCAAATGAATACCATCGAAACTCAAACCGAATTAGAATATTATTTTGATCAATTCCGCCAAAATATTATTGGGATTAATCAAGAGTTTGAGTCACCTTTTGGTAAAAAGAAAATCATTTATACGGATTGGACTGCTAGTGGAAGATTATATCGTCCTATTGAAGAAAAATTGATAAACGATTTTGGTCCTTTTGTAGCCAATACACATACAGAAACAACTGTTTCTGGCACTGCTATGACTATGGCTTATCATGAAGCAAAGCATATAATCAAAAAGCATGTTAATGCCAATGAGAATGATGTTTTGATTAATACCGGAACCGGAATGACTGGCGTGGTTAATAAGTTCCAGCGTATTTTAGGATTAAAAATTCCTGAAAATATAAAAGAGTTTACATCCATTCCACAAGCAATTAAGCCTGTTGTATTTATTTCTCATATGGAGCATCATTCTAATCAAACATCTTGGTTAGAAACTATGGCAGATGTAGTTGTGATTCAAGCAAATGAAGACGGATTATTTTGTTTAAATGAATTTAAAAAGTTACTTGAGAAACATAAAGACAGGAGTTTTAAAATTGCTTCTATTACTTCTTGTTCTAATGTAACAGGTATAAAAACTCCTTATCATGAAGTGGCTAAATTGATGCATCAAAACAATGGTTTATGTTTTGTTGACTTTGCTTGTTCTGGACCTTATGTTGACATTGATATGCATCCCGATGAAGAAAGTTATTTAGATGCTATTTTCTTTTCGCCTCATAAATTTCTTGGTGGTCCAGGCACTTCGGGAGTATTAATTTTTAATAAAAATTTATATAAAAACAATGTACCTGATTGTCCAGGCGGTGGCACAGTAAGTTGGACAAATCCTTGGGGTGAACATAAATATATTGATAATATTGAAGACAGAGAAGATGGCGGAACACCAGGTTTTCTACAAGTGATTAAAACGGCGTTGGCTATTCAGTTAAAAGAGCAAATGGGTGTTAAGAATATCTTGGAACGTGAACATGAAATTGTAGATTATATTTTCAGTGAATTGAATGCTATTGATAATATTCATATCCTGGCTAATCAACATCAAGATAGGTTAGGGGTGATTTCTTTTTATATAGATAATTTGCACTTTAATCTTGGTGTCAAATTATTGAATGATAAATTTGGAATTCAAACCCGAGGCGGTTGCAGTTGTGCTGGAACTTATGGTCATTACTTATTACATGTAGATCATGAAACATCAAATGATTTAGTTTGCCAAATTACATCAGGTGATTTAATAAAAAAACCTGGTTGGATTAGAATGTCTGTACATCCTACAACAACTTCAAAAGAAATACAGTTTGTTTGTGATAGTATCAAATCATTAGCTCAAAATCACTCTGATTGGTCAAAGGATTATCAATACAACTCAAAAACTAATGAGTTTATTCATAAAGAAGCTAAAAATAATGAGGAATTAATGGTGAAAAGTTGGTTCACCTGCTGATAAACTGCTTGCTATTTTTTCTTGTGTTTCCAGCGATTGTGTGTCCATAAATAAAATTCTGGCGCTTCATAGATTTGCTTTTCTACTCTTCGCAAAAACTCATCAGATATTTGATAATCAGGAACTTCTTTTGGATTGTCAACTAGGTGTTCGAAAGTAGCTTCATAATAACCTCGTTTTACTTTTTTGACCCGAAGGAATATAATATTCATATCAAATCGCTTGGCTAACATTTCAGCGCCAGTATGAACAGGCGTTTCGATGCCCATAAATTTTTGCCAATGAAAAGTTTTGCTAACTTGTGGTGATTGATCGCTAGCAAATCCAAATAGACTTAAATGATTGTTTTTTGCGTTTTTTTCTATAGTTGGAATTGTTTCTTTAGTATTTATTAGTTTTGCTTTAAATCTTGAACGAATATCTCTAACTAATTTATCAAAATACTTGTTATTTATTTTTTTGTAAATAGCATATCCTTCATATTTAATTTTACTATTCATAGAAATTGTCCATTCATAACAGGCATAATGTGCTATCATTACAGCTATACTTTTATTCTTTTTTTCCATTTCTTGGTACATTTCCAAATTGGTGAAAACAAACCTTTTTTCAATTTCTTTTACAGAAATAGTCATCGTTTTTATCATTTCTAAAAACATATCGCAAAGGTGACGGTATGATTTTTTTTCAATTTGTAATCGCTCTTTTTCAGATAAATGTGGTAAAGCCAAGGTAATATTACCACGAACAACTTTTTTTCTGTAACCAATAATGTAGTAAATTAAAATATATACACAATCAGAAAGCACATACAATATTCTGAAAGGAAGTATAGATATGAACCAAATTATAGGATATAGTAAAATAAAAAAAACGAGTTGCATTTAAATAATTTTTATGCAAATATAAAGTTAAAAGTTATTTTACCTATTTAACATTAACAAAAAATAAAGAAGTATTATTTT
>CALPPS020000072.1 GCA_943325515.2 Flavobacterium psychrophilum | reverse complement strand
TGATGGAGACAATAGTCCAGTAGTTCAAGGTTCAGCTCTTGGGGGATTAAATAATGATCCAGCTTGGACGCCAAAAATTCTTGAATTAATGGCTGCTGTTGACATGTGGATTGAAGAGCCAGTTCGTGATGTAGCAAAACCTTTCTTGATGCCCGTTGAAGATGTATTTACCATCACCGGTCGTGGAACTGTTGCTACAGGTCGTATCGAAACAGGAATTTGTAATACAGGAGATCCAGTTGAAATCATCGGTATGGGTGCAGAGAAATTAACTTCTACTGTAACTGGTATTGAAATGTTCCGTCAAATCCTTGATAGAGGTGAGGCAGGAGATAACGCAGGTATCTTATTAAGAGGTGTTGCTAAAGAAGATATTAAAAGAGGAATGGTTATTTGTAAGCCAGGTTCTGTAAAACCACACGCTAAATTCAAAGCTGAGGTTTATATCTTGAAAAAAGAAGAAGGTGGTCGTCACACACCATTTCACAATAACTATCGTCCACAGTTTTACGTACGTACAACTGACGTAACTGGAGTTATCACTTTACCTACAGGAGTAGAGATGGTAATGCCAGGAGATAACTTAACTATTGAAGTTGCTTTATTAAGTGCTATTGCATTAAATATAGGTTTACGTTTCGCTATCCGTGAAGGTGGTAGAACTGTAGGAGCTGGTCAGGTAACTGAAATTTTAGATTAATTATCTATTAAAATAATTATTCCAGTGTCGTTTTTTTTAACGGCACTGGTTTTTAATAATACGGGCGTAGTTCAAGGGTAGAATAGCGGTCTCCAAAACCGTTGATGGTGGTTCGAATCCTCCCGCCCGTGCAAATAAAAATATTTACAATGACAAAAATTGTTAATTATATATCAGAGGCATTTGAAGAATTAAAATCAAATGTAACTTGGCCAGAATGGGCAGAAGTACAGAAGTTTACTATAACAGTAGCTATTTTTTCTATTGTTTTTGCCTTAGCTACATGGGGAGTTGATGAACTTTTTGCAAAGTCAATTGCTGGTTTTTTTAATTGGTTAAAACCATAATATTTTTACTATGGCTGATAATAATGTGAAAAAATGGTATGTGGTTAGAGCTGTAAGCGGACAAGAAAATAAAGTCAAAGCTTATATCGAAACTGAAATCAACAGATTAGGAATGTCGGATTACATCTCTCAGGTATTGGTTCCCACTGAAAAAGTGTTTCAAATAAGAGATGGTAAAAAAATAGCTAAGGATAAAGTGTATTTTCCTGGTTATGTAATGATTGAAGCTAATTTAGTTGGAGAAATTCCACACATTATCAAATCGATTACTAGTGTAATAGGTTTTTTGGGGGAAGTTAAAGGAGGAGAACCTGTTCCTTTAAGATTATCTGAAGTAAATAGAATGCTTGGTAAAGTTGATGAGTTGGCTGTTACTACAGACACACAGAATATTCCATTCAACATTGGAGAAACAATCAAAGTTGTAGATGGTCCTTTCAATGGTTTCAATGGAACTATTGAGAAAATAAATGATGAAAAGCGTAAGCTAGAAGTAATGGTTAAAATTTTCGGAAGAAAAACGCCATTAGAATTGAGTTTTATGCAAGTTGAAAAAGTATAATTTTTTGTTACACATATAATAAACCGCATCAATCGCTTCCAATTGAGAGATGTAAAATTTTTAAGAAATGGCTAAAGAAATTAGTAAAGTAGTTAAACTACAAGTTAAGGGAGGTGCTGCGAACCCGTCGCCACCGGTTGGACCTGCTTTGGGAGCTGCTGGGGTCAACATCATGGAGTTCTGCAAGCAATTTAATGCTAGAACACAAGATCAACCCGGCAAAGTTTTACCGGTACAAATTACCGTGTATAAAGACAAATCGTTTGATTTTGTTGTAAAAACTCCACCTGCTGCAATTCAATTATTGGATGCTGCTAAATTAAAGTCTGGCTCAGGAGAACCTAATCGTCGTAAAGTGGGTAACATCACTTGGGATACGGTTAGAACTATCGCTGAGGACAAGATGGTTGATTTAAACGCTTTCACAATTGAGTCTGCTATGAGCATGATTGCTGGAACAGCTAGATCTATGGGTATAACTGTAACTGGGGATTCTCCTCTAAAATAAGGTAAGAAATGGCAAAATTGACAAAGAAACAAAAAGAAGCTGCTTCAAAAATTGAGAAAAACAAACTATATTCTTTAAAAGACGCTTCGTCTTTATTGAAAGTTGTTGCTTCTGCAAAATTTGATGAATCAGTGGATATTGCTGTTCGTTTAGGAGTTGATCCAAGAAAAGCAAATCAAATGGTAAGAGGTGTTGTAACCCTTCCACATGGTACTGGAAAAGACACTAAGGTATTAGCTTTAGTAACTCCAGATAAAGAAGCAGAAGCTAAAGCGGCTGGTGCTGATTATGTAGGATTGGACGATTACCTTCAAAAAATTAAAGATGGTTGGACTGATGTTGATGTTATCATCACTATGCCTGCTATTATGGGTAAATTAGGTCCTTTAGGACGTATATTAGGTCCAAGAGGTTTAATG
Organism: Flavobacterium psychrophilum; assembly: GCA_943325515.2. Classification (GTDB taxonomy): domain Bacteria; phylum Bacteroidota; class Bacteroidia; order Flavobacteriales; family Flavobacteriaceae; genus Flavobacterium; species Flavobacterium psychrophilum_R. The sequence continues at coordinate 10,621 of CALPPS020000072.1, read as the reverse complement.
CCAAACCCTAAAACAGGAACAGTAACTATGGAGATAGGAAAAGCTGTTGCTGAGGTAAAAGCGGGTAAAATCGACTTTAAAGTGGATAAAACTGGAATCGTACATGCAGGTATTGGAAGAATTTCTTTCGAGTCTGACAAGATTGTAGATAACGCTCATGAAATTATTCAAACATTACTTAAATTAAAACCAACTGCTGCAAAAGGTACTTACATCAAGTCTATTCACTTATCAAGTACAATGAGCCCTGCTATTGCTTTAGATCCTAAAGCAGTATAATTGGTAGTTAAACAAATTTTATTATGACAAGAGAAGAAAAATCAATCGCGATAGAAGATTTAACTGCAAAGTTGGCGGAAAGTAATGTAGTATATATTGCTGATACTTCTGGGTTAGATGCTGAAACAACTTCAAGTTTAAGAAGAGCTTGTTTCAAAGCTGGAATTAAATTAGAAGTAGTTAAAAACACTTTGCTTGAAAAAGCAATGGAAGCTTCCGCTAATGAGTATGGTGATTTAGCTTCTGTATTAAAAGGGAATTCTTCCATTTTTATTGCAGACCTAGCTAATGCACCAGCAAAAATCATTAAAGATTTCAGAAAAAAATCAGACAAACCTTCTTTTAAAGGAGCTTACATCAACGGTGAGATTTACATTGGTGATAACCTTTTAGACAGTTTGGCTTCATTGAAATCAAAAGAAGAAGTTATTGGAGAAATCATTGGATTACTTCAATCGCCTGCTAAACGTGTTATTGCTGCATTGTTAAACAATGCTAAGCAAAAAGGCGAAGCCGCAGAATAATTAGAGCAGACTAAAAAAATAATAATTAAAGAACATTTTAAACGATAGAAAAAATGGCAGATTTGAAACAATTCGCAGAACAATTAGTTAACTTAACTGTAAAAGAAGTTAACGATTTAGCTACAATATTAAAAGATGAGTATGGTATCGAACCAGCTGCTGCAGCAGTAGTAGTTGCTGCTGGTGGTGCTGGTGGAGGTGAAGCTGCTGAAGAGCAAACAGAATTCACAGTAGTACTTAAAGAAGCTGGTGCTTCTAAATTAGCAGTTGTAAAAGCTGTAAAAGAATTAACAGGTCTAGGTTTGAAAGAAGCTAAAGATTTAGTTGATGGTGCACCATCGAACATCAAAGAAGGAGTTACTAAAGCAGAAGCAGAAGGTTTGAAAAAATCTTTGGAAGAAGCTGGAGCTGTTGTTGAATTAAAATAATTCAACCTCGGTTTTAGAACTAGGTTTAGGTCTTGAGTTTAACCGCTCAGAGACCTAAACCATTTTTGGTATAATAAAATTAAATACTATTTTAGTATCAAAATGAGTTTTAATACACTAATGCTTTTAATCATTACGAAGAAAAAAATAAACTAATTTCCTGGTCTATTTTTAAAGATGTATTGATTATTTAAAAAGGAAAGTATACAATAAACAGTGTTTCTACACACAAATTACTTTTTTTAAATCAAAATTTTGTCCATTGATGATAACAAATCAGACTGAAAGATTGAATTTTGCCTCTACTAAAAACATACCTCAGTATCCAGATTTTCTAGATGTTCAGGTAAAATCTTTTAAAGATTTCTTCCAATTGGAAACGAAATCAGACGAAAGAGGCAACGAAGGATTGTATAACACCTTCATGGAAAACTTTCCAATAACTGATACAAGAAATCAATTTGTATTGGAATTTCTAGATTATTTTGTTGACCCACCACGTTACACTATACAAGAGTGTATTGAAAGAGGTTTAACATATAGTGTGCCTTTAAAGGCAAGACTAAAACTTTACTGCACTGATCCGGAGCACGAAGATTTTGAAACAATTGTACAAGATGTTTATCTTGGTACAATACCTTATATGACGCCAAGTGGTACTTTTGTTATCAATGGAGCTGAACGTGTTGTAGTTTCTCAATTACACCGTTCGCCAGGCGTTTTCTTTGGTCAGTCTTTCCATGCCAATGGTACAAAGTTATACTCTGCTAGAGTTATTCCTTTTAAAGGTTCGTGGATTGAGTTTGCTACCGATATTAATAGTGTAATGTATGCTTATATCGATAGAAAGAAAAAATTACCTGTTACTACTCTTTTCCGTGCCATCGGATTTGAAAGAGATAAGGACATTCTTGAAATATTTGACCTTGCTGAAGAAATTAAAGTTTCTAAAACAGGTCTTAAAAAATATGTTGGAAGACGACTTGCTGCAAGAGTATTAAATACTTGGCATGAAGATTTCGTTGATGAAGATACTGGTGAAGTAGTTTCTATCGAACGTAATGAAATCATCCTTGATAGAGATACTATTATCGACAAAGATAATGTGGAGGAAATCATTGATTCTAACGTTAAGTCTATTTTGTTGCACAAAGAAGATGCTAATCAAGGTGATTATGCCATCATTCATAATACATTACAAAAAGACCCAACTAACTCAGAAAAAGAAGCCGTTGAGCATATTTACAGACAGTTGCGTAATGCAGAACCGCCTGATGAAGAAACTGCTCGTGGTATTATAGATAAATTATTCTTCTCAGACCAACGATACAACTTAGGTGAAGTAGGTCGCTATAGAATGAATAAAAAACTTGGTTTAGATATCCCAACGGAAAAGCAAGTCTTGACCAAAGAAGATATTATTACCATAGTAAAATATTTGATTGAATTAATCAATTCCAAAGCAGAAATTGATGATATTGATCACTTGTCAAACCGTCGTGTAAGAACTGTTGGAGAACAATTATCTCAACAATTTGGCGTAGGTTTAGCTCGTATGGCTAGAACCATTCGTGAGAGAATGAACGTTAGAGATAACGAGGTGTTTACACCAATTGATTTGATTAATGCTAAAACATTATCATCGGTTATTAACTCTTTCTTTGGAACGAATCAGTTGTCTCAATTTATGGACCAAACGAATCCATTAGCCGAGATTACACACAAAAGAAGATTATCAGCCCTAGGGCCAGGCGGACTTTCTAGAGAAAGAGCAGGTTTTGAGGTGCGTGATGTTCACTATACTCACTACGGAAGACTTTGTCCAATTGAAACTCCAGAGGGACCAAACATTGGTTTGATTTCTTCTCTTGGAGTTTATGCTAAAGTAAACGGTATGGGATTCATTGAAACTCCTTATCGTAAAGTTACCAATGGTGTAGTAGATTTAACATCAACACCTATTTACTTGAGTGCTGAAGAAGAAGAGGGTAAAATGATTGCGCAAGCCAATATTGAAATGGATGCTAAAGGAAAAATTACTGCGGATAAAGTTATTGCCCGTGAAGAAGGTGATTTCCCAGTAGTTGACCCAGGACAAGTTCATTATACAGATGTTGCACCTAACCAAATTGCTTCTATTTCAGCTTCGTTAATTCCATTCTTGGAACATGATGATGCGAATAGAGCGTTGATGGGATCTAACATGATGCGTCAGGCTGTACCCTTGTTACGACCTGAAGCACCTATAGTTGGAACTGGTTTAGAGCGTCAAGTAGCTTCAGATTCTAGAGTGTTAATTAATGCAGAAGGCAACGGAACTGTTGAGTACGTTGATGCTAATATGATTTCGATTAAATACGACAGAACAGAAGCGGAAAGAATGGTAAGTTTTGAACCCGATGAGAAATCGTATAACTTGATTAAATTCAGAAAAACGAATCAAAGTACGTCTATCAACTTGAAACCAATCGTAAGAAAAGGAGACAGAGTGAAATTAGGGCAAGTACTTTGTGAAGGATATGCTACGCAAAACGGAGAGTTAGCATTAGGTAGAAACCTAAAAGTGGCTTTTATGCCATGGAAAGGTTATAACTTCGAGGATGCGATTGTAATTTCTGAAAAAGTAGTACGTGATGATATTTTCACTTCTATCCATGTTGATGATTATTCATTAGAAGTTAGAGATACTAAATTAGGTAACGAAGAGTTGACTAATGACATTCCTAACGTTTCTGAAGAAGCAACAAAAGATTTGGATGAAAACGGAATGATTAGAATTGGAGCAGAGGTTAAACCTGGTGATATTCTAATCGGAAAAATTACACCAAAAGGAGAATCAGATCCTACTCCAGAAGAGAAGTTATTAAGAGCTATCTTCGGGGATAAAGCAGGAGATGTAAAAGATGCTTCATTGAAAGCTTCTCCCTCATTACATGGTGTGGTTTTAGATAAAAAATTATTCGCAAGAGCGGTAAAAGATAAAAAGAAGCGTACCAAAGATAAAGACGATTTGACTTCTTTGGAAATGGAATTCGAAACGAAATTTGTTGAATTAAAAGACAAATTAGTAGAGAAATTGTTCACTATCGTTAACGGAAAAACATCTCAAGGAGTAATGAATGATTTGGGTGAAGAAGTTTTACCAAAAGGTAAAAAATATACTCAAAAAATGTTACACGCGGTTGAAGATTTTGCACACTTAACAAAAGGCCAATGGGTGGGAGATGATGCCACTAACAGTCTTGTTAATGACTTAATTCACAATTATAAAATCAAATTAAATGATTTACAAGGTGCGTTAAGAAGAGAGAAATTCACCATCACCGTTGGAGATGAATTACCTGCTGGAATTTTAAAATTAGCAAAAGTATATATTGCTAAGAAACGTAAATTGAAAGTGGGTGATAAAATGGCTGGACGTCACGGAAACAAAGGTATTGTGGCTCGTATTGTTCGTCATGAAGATATGCCATTCCTTGAAGACGGAACTCCGGTTGATATCGTATTGAATCCACTTGGTGTACCCTCTCGTATGAACATTGGTCAGATTTATGAAACGGTATTAGGTTGGGCTGGTCAAAAACTTGGCAGAACCTATGCTACACCAATTTTTGACGGAGCAACATTAGACCAAATCAATGCATTAACTGATGAAGCTGGTATTCCACAATTCGGTCATACTTATTTGTATGATGGAGGAACTGGAGAACGTTTCCATCAAGCAGCGACCGTTGGAGTAATCTATATGTTGAAATTGGGACATATGGTTGATGATAAGATGCATGCACGTTCTATCGGACCATACTCTCTTATAACCCAACAACCATTGGGTGGTAAAGCACAATTTGGAGGTCAACGTTTTGGAGAAATGGAGGTTTGGGCACTTGAAGCTTATGGAGCATCGAGTACGCTTAGAGAAATTTTGACTGTTAAATCAGATGACGTAATTGGTAGAGCCAAAACTTACGAAGCTATCGTTAAGGGAGAAACTATGCCAGAGCCAGGATTACCAGAATCATTTAATGTATTGATGCATGAATTGAAAGGTCTTGGATTAGATATCAGATTAGAAGAATAAAATCAGTTAGCTGTTATCGGTTATTTGTTATCGGTTAAAAACTGACAACGGAAAACCGATAACGGACAACAAAAAATACAATTTCAATAATATCAATAGTAAAAACTATGATGAATAATAGAAATAATAGTAGAGATCCTAAAAATACCATCAAGAGATTCGACAGAATATCAATTGGTTTAGCTTCTCCAGAAACTATCTTGGCAGAGTCAAGAGGTGAGGTTCTGAAACCAGAAACAATCAATTATAGAACACACAAACCAGAGCGTGATGGTCTTTTTTGCGAGCGAATTTTCGGTCCCGTAAAAGATTTTGAATGTGCTTGTGGAAAATACAAAAGAATCCGTTATAAAGGAATCGTTTGTGACCGTTGTGGTGTTGAAGTTACTGAGAAAAAAGTACGTAGGGATAGAGTAGGACACATCAACCTTGTTGTGCCAATTGCTCATATCTGGTACTTCCGTTCTTTGCCAAACAAAATCGGTTATATCCTTGGATTACCCTCTAAGAAATTAGATATGATTATTTACTACGAAAGATATGTAGTAATACAAGCAGGTATAGCTGTGAATGCAGAAGGTGAGTCATTACAAAGATTAGATTTTTTAACAGAAGAAGAATATTTAAATATTTTAGATACACTTCCTACAGAAAATCAATATTTAGATGATAACGATCCTAATAAATTTATTGCCAAAATGGGTGCTGAATGTATCATGGATTTATTAGCACGTACAGATTTAAATGCATTGTCTTATGAATTGCGTCACGCTGCCAATAATGAAACTTCTAAGCAAAGAAAAACAGAAGCGTTAAAAAGATTACAAGTGGTTGAATCTTTCCGTGACTCTAATAAAAACAGAGAGAATCGTCCGGAATGGATGGTCCTTAAAGTAATACCAGTTATACCGCCAGAATTGCGTCCTTTAGTGCCACTTGATGGTGGTCGTTTCGCTACTTCGGATTTGAATGACTTGTACAGAAGAGTTATTATTAGAAACAACCGTTTGAAAAGATTGATGGAGATTAAAGCTCCTGAAGTTATCTTAAGAAACGAAAAACGTATGTTACAAGAATCTGTAGATTCCTTATTTGATAACACTCGTAAAGCTTCTGCTGTTAAAACAGAATCAAACAGACCTTTAAAATCTCTTTCAGATTCCTTGAAAGGTAAACAAGGTCGTTTCCGTCAAAACTTATTAGGAAAACGTGTGGATTATTCTGCTCGTTCGGTAATTGTTGTTGGACCAGAAATGAAATTGTTTGAATGTGGTTTGCCAAAAGATATGGCTGCCGAATTATACAAACCATTCGTTATTCGTAAATTAATCGAAAGAGGAATTGTTAAGACTGTTAAGTCAGCTAAAAAAATCATTGACAAAAAAGAGCCAGTAGTTTGGGATATCCTAGAGAATGTAATCAAAGGTCACCCAGTATTACTTAACCGTGCTCCTACGTTACACCGATTAGGTATTCAAGCTTTCCAACCCAAACTAATTGAAGGAAAAGCAATCCAGTTGCACCCATTAGTATGTACGGCTTTTAACGCGGATTTTGATGGTGACCAAATGGCAGTTCACTTGCCGCTTGGACCAGAAGCTATCTTAGAAGCACAATTGTTAATGCTGGCTTCTCACAATATTTTGAACCCTGCGAATGGCGCCCCGATTACGGTTCCTTCTCAAGACATGGTATTGGGTCTGTATTATATGACCAAAGAAAGATTGACAACTCCAGAAATGAAAATTTTAGGAGAAGGGTTAACCTTCTATTCTGCTGAAGAATGTAATATTGCTTTAAACGAAGGTAGAGTAGAGTTGAATGCTCGTGTGAAAGTACGTGCTAAAGATTTTAATGAAAATGGTGAATTAGTATACAAAGTTATCCAAACCACTGCAGGAAGAGTACTTTTTAATGAAGTAGTTCCACCAGCGGCTGGATATATCAATGAAGTATTGACTAAAAAATCGTTACGTGATATTATTGGAAAAATCCTTGCAGTAACCGATGTTCCTACTACGGCAGCTTTCCTTGATAACATGAAAGATATGGGATATAAATTCGCTTTCAAAGGTGGTCTGTCCTTTTCATTAGGTGATATTAGAATACCAGAACAAAAAACTAAATTGATTGCTGATGCAAGAGAGCAAGTTGAAGGTATTTCTGTGAACTATAACATGGGTCTTATAACCAATAACGAACGTTACAACCAAGTTATTGATATTTGGACTTCTGCCAATGCTCAATTGACCGAATTGGCTATGAAAAATATTAGAGAAGACCAACAAGGTTTCAACTCGGTATATATGATGCTTGATTCTGGAGCAAGGGGTTCTAAAGAACAAATTCGTCAGTTAACTGGTATGCGTGGTTTGATGGCTAAGCCAAAAAAATCAACTGCTGGTGGTGGTGAAATTATTGAAAATCCAATTCTTTCTAACTTTAAAGAAGGTCTTTCCATCCTTGAGTACTTTATTTCTACTCACGGTGCACGTAAAGGTCTTGCAGATACCGCTTTGAAAACAGCTGATGCAGGTTACTTAACCCGAAGATTACATGACGTTTCTCAAGACGTGATTGTAAACTCTGTGGATTGTGGTACGTTAAGAGGAATTGAAGTTTCTGCATTGAAGAAAAATGAAGAAATCGTTGAAACATTAGGTGAAAGAATTTTGGGGCGTGTTGCTTTACAAGATGTAATTAACCCAATGAATAATGAAGTTTTAGTTCATTCTGGAGAACAAATTACGGAAGCTTTTGTTAAAGCTATTGAGGAATCTCCACTAGAAAAAGTTGACGTTCGTTCTCCTTTAACTTGTGAAGCCAAAAAAGGAATTTGTGCTAAATGTTACGGAAGAAACTTAGCTACAGGAAAAATGACTCAAAGAGGAGAAGCTGTTGGAGTAATCGCAGCACAATCAATTGGAGAGCCAGGGACTCAGTTAACCCTTCGTACTTTCCACGTAGGTGGAGTTGCGGGTGGCGTTTCAGAGGAATCTACTATTGTAGCAAGATTTGGAGGAAAACTTGAAATCGAAGATTTAAAAACAGTTGTTGGAGAGGATGGAGATGGCCACAAAGTGGATATCGTTGTTTCTCGTTCAACGGAATTAAAATTAGTAGATGTTAAAACAGGTATCTTGTTAAGTACTCATAATATTCCTTACGGTTCTGTTATCAGTGTAAAAGATGGCGATGTGGTTGAAAAAGGAGCTGTTATTTGTAAATGGGATCCTTATAATGGAGTAATCGTTTCTGAATTTACTGGAAAAATTGCTTACGAAGATTTAGAACAAGGACAATCGTTCCAAGTTGAAATTGATGAGCAAACTGGTTTCCAAGAAAAAGTAATTTCAGAAGGAAGAAATAAAAAATTAATCCCAACCTTATTGGTTTATGGTAAAGACGGAGAATTAATTCGTTCCTATAACTTACCGGTTGGAGCTCACTTGATGGTAGAAGATGGAGAGAAAATCAAAGCAGGTAAAATCCTTGTTAAGATTCCTCGTCGTTCTTCAAAAGCAGGAGATATCACTGGAGGTTTACCAAGAATTACCGAGTTGTTAGAAGCTCGTAATCCTTCCAACCCAGCAGTAGTTTCTGAGATTGATGGTGTAGTTTCTTTTGGTAAAATTAAAAGGGGTAACCGTGAGGTCATCATTGAATCTAAATTTGGTGAGGTTAAGAAATATTTAGTGAAATTATCAAGTCAAATTCTTGTACAAGAGAATGACTTCGTAAAAGCTGGAGTACCTTTATCTGATGGTGCTATTACGCCAGAAGATATTTTAAGAATTCAAGGACCATCTGCTGTTCAACAGTATTTGGTAAATGAAATTCAAGAGGTATATCGTTTACAAGGGGTGAAAATCAATGACAAGCACTTTGAAGTTGTTATTCGTCAAATGATGCGTAAAGTAAGAGTAGAAGATCCAGGTGATACCTTATTCTTAGAAGAGCAATTGATACATACGGCTGATTTCTTAGAAGAGAATGATAAGCTTTATGGCATGAAAGTAGTAGAAGATGCCGGTGATTCTGAAGTGTTGAAACCAGGTCAAATAGTTTCTCCAAGAGAATTGAGAGATGAAAATTCATTATTAAAACGTAATGATAAAAACCAAGTTGTAGCCAGAGATGTTATCACTTCTACAGCAACTCCAGTTCTTCAAGGTATTACTAGAGCATCGTTACAAACGAAATCGTTTATCTCTGCGGCATCGTTCCAAGAGACAACCAAAGTGTTAAACGAAGCAGCAGTAGCTGGTAAAGTTGATACGCTTGAAGGTCTTAAAGAAAATGTTATCGTTGGACATAGAATTCCTGCAGGTACCGGTATGAGAGATTATGATCATACTATTGTAGGTTCAAAAGAAGACTATAACGAGATTATGGCTAGTAAAGAAGAATATATCTATTAATCGGAAGATTAGTAGTTGATAAACAAAAGCCACTAGTTTAAAATATAAATTAGTGGCTTTTACTTTTAAACAGCAACATAGATATCCAAAAATCCAAAAAATCTAATAATCTAAAAAATCTAATAATCTAAAATCACAAATCTAAAATCACAAATCAAAATGAGCGATAACAATCAACAACAAGGACAAATCAACATCGAATTAGATGAAAAAATAGCTGAAGGAATTTATTCCAACTTGGCTATTATTAATCATTCTGCCTCAGAATTTGTAGTTGACTTTGTAACTATTATGCCAGGAACACCAAAGGCTAAAGTAAAGTCGAGAATAGTGTTAACCCCTCAACATGCTAAAAGATTTCTAAAGGCATTGGGTGAAAATATTCACCGCTTTGAGCTTACTAATGGTGAAATCAAAGATACGGAGCAACCCCAAATTCCCTTGAATTTTGGTCCTGCCGGTCAGGCATAGTTAATTCTATTTTTTATACATCGACCCCTTTTGATTTTTTGAGAGGGGTTTTTGGTTGTTGGTTGTTGGTTGTTGGTTGTTGGTTTTCGGTTGTTGGTTGTTGGTTGTTGGTTGTTGGTTGTTGGTTGTCGGTTGTCGGTTGTTGGTTGTCGGTTGTTGGTTGTTGGTTGTTGGTTGTTGGTTGTCGGTTGTTGGTTGTTGGTTGTTGGTTGTTGGTTTTCAGTTGTCAGTTTTCTGTTATCGGTTGTCAGTTTTCTTTCTTCTTTCTTCTGTTCTCAGTTTTCTGTTTTCTTTTTTTCTGTTTTGTTCTTTCGATTCTGGGACCGTGGTTAGGGGAGATGTGCTTTCTTTGGGAAGCTTTGGACAAGCAGGGTGACATTGTGTCTTTTGATTGGTATTACTTATAAATAATTATAGTGT
>CALPPS020000071.1 GCA_943325515.2 Flavobacterium psychrophilum | reverse complement strand
ATAGACAAAGGCTAGGTTTATTCTTTAATCTCTCGATTATCTTACTCTCTTTATTTTGTCCTGATATTACTATCAGAACGGCTGTCAATTCAATATGTCTATGAACGTATTCTTCTTTTCTTTAATCTGAAATTGTTTCTAATGATACTATTTCATTCTCAAAGCGGGTGCAAAAGTAACTATTCTTTTCTAACTAACAAGGCTTTTTAAAATTATTTTTAGAATTTATTTTAAATCATCTTATCCCATAAATTCATTAAATAAATTATCCTATTGCGGGGTGCAAATATAAAAAAATAATACAACCATATCCAAATAAATTAATAACCTTTTTTAAAATATTGATTTATCGATTGTTGCAAAATATAAATCAAGATTGTTAACAAATTAATAGAATAGAAATTATTAAAATCTTACTTAAATCTAATTGGATCAGACTAAATCATGAACATAAAAGTAGAAGTATGATTAATAAATATATTCCGAATGATTTAATATTAAAAAATAATCTATTATTTTAAAACTTTTTTCTGCCAATAGTCAGTAAGCTCATCTATATCTATTGGATTAGCTGGTTTTTGGGATATGAGTCTACCTCGAGTAAATGCTCTATCAAGAATGGTTTCTATCAAAAAATCTTCATTTACATCATAGGGAGCATATTTAGTTTTTAGATTGATATCAAATAATCTTGCAGTATTATTTGACCAAAATGCTTTCCAACCACTTTTATAATCTTTTATTAGTTCAAAAGTTGTAAACCCTGTTTGACGATGAATAAGTTTAACGAGTATTTGTCCTTGTTTACGAGATAATTTTTTTAATTGTCCAGTAAATTCATTCTCTATATAATCCTCAACTATCTTAAAGTATTTCTTTTTCTCACGATTAGTCTTCATCTTACCCAAGTTCTTGTTTAAAATTGTCAATCGTTCTGAGGCAGTTTTTGCAAAAGGATATACTTTATATACTCTATTTTGTAATAAGAGAAATAGTTTTTTATCTTCTGGACTTAATTTTACTTTGTAAATAACAACTTCTTCTAATGGAATAGGCTCATCTAAAATAGTGTCGAGTTCCTCAACACTTAGTTCTTTTTTTTTGATAGAATCTGAAGTGACTTGTGCTTTTAAAGAAAATGAAATCAGTAATACTGAAACGATAAAAAATAACTTTCTCATAAATAATAATTATTAGAGTAAAAATATAGAATATCATTAACAACTCTAATGCCAAATTTATATTTTAGCAAAAAAATATTTATGTCTACTAAATCAATCCTTACTAAATCATCTCTTTCTTTTTTAGAAAACTATTTGAATAATGCATCACCTACTGGCTATGAATCTGCTGGACAAAAACTATGGATGAACTATTTGAAACCTTATGTTGATACATTTATTACAGATACATATGGAACTGCAGTTGGAGTTATAAATCATGAAGCCAAATTCAAAGTAGTTATCGAAGGGCATTCGGATGAAATTTCATGGTATGTAAATTACATCACTGCTGAGGGATTAATTTATGTTATTAGAAATGGTGGTTCAGATCACCAAATTGCTCCATCAAAAAGGGTAAACATTCATACCAAAAATGGGATTGTAAAAGGAGTATTTGGGTGGCCAGCAATTCATACTAGAAATCGAGGCAAAGAAGAAACGGCTTCTTTGCACAATATATTTATAGATTGTGGTTGTTCTACTAAAGAGGAAGTAGAAAAATTAGGAGTACATGTTGGATGTGTGATAACTTATCCAGATGAATTTATGATTTTAAATAATGACAAATTTGTTTGCAGGGCTATTGATAACAGAATGGGAGGTTTCATGATTGCTGAAGTAGCTCGTTTGTTGAAAGAAAACAAAAAGAAACTTCCTTTTGGATTGTACATTATCAACTCTGTTCAAGAAGAAATTGGACTTCGCGGCGCCGAAATGATTACGCAAACTATTAAACCCAATGTAGCTATCGTGACTGATGTTTGTCATGACACCACTACTCCAATGATAGAAAAGAAAATTGAAGGTGATTTGCAAATGGGAAAAGGACCAGTTATTGCTTATGCTCCTGCAGTTCACAATACTTTAAGAGATTTAATAGTGGACACTGCCGAAAAAAATAAAATTCCTTTTCAACGTCATGCAACTTCTAGAGTAACCGGAACTGATACCGATGCTTTTGCCTATAGTAATGGTGGCGTGCCTTCCACACTAATTTCACTCCCATTGCGGTATATGCATACCACAGTTGAAATGGTTCATAGAGAGGATGTAGAAAATGTGATTAAATTAATTTACGAGAGTTTACTGAGGATTGAAGACAATCACAACTTTTCTTATTTCAAATAAAAAAAACATCTCGATTTCATCGGGATATTTTCAATTTACAGCTTTTATGATTTCAAAAACTGTAACACATTTTTTTCTATTCGTTGATTAATATTAGATATGTCTGCTTTAATAAATTTTTCACCTAATATATTTTCAAATAACTCTATATATCTCTCTGATACAGTTTCAATGTATTCATCTGACATAACTGGAATTTGTTGCCCTTCTTTTCCTTGAAAACCGTTTTCAATTAACCAACGACGAACAAATTCTTTAGACAATTGTTTTTGTTCTTCACCTTTTTCCTGTCTTTCTTGATATCCATCTTTGTAAAAATAACGAGATGAATCTGGCGTATGAATTTCATCAATTAAAACTATAACTCCTTCTTTAGTTTTGCCAAATTCATATTTTGTATCTACCAAAATCAAACCTCTACTAGCTGCTATTTCTGTTCCTCTTTGATATAAAGCACGGGTATATTTTTCTAATACCAAATAATCTTCTTCTGAAACAATTCCTTTCGCTAAAATAGCTTCACGAGAAATATCTTCGTCATGAAAACCATTATCAGCTTTGGTTGTTGGCGTAATTATAGGGATTGGAAATTTATCATTCTCTTTCAAACCTTCTTCCATCGCTACACCGCAAATAGTCCTTTTTCCCAAAATATATTCACGAGCAGCATGACCTGAAAGATAACCTCGAATAACCATTTCTACTTTAAATGGTTCGCATAAATGACCGACAGCGACATTTGGATCAGGAGATGCAATTAACCAATTCGGAACAATATCTTTTGTCAATTCCATGAATTTAGTTGCAATTTGATTTAGGATTTGTCCTTTATAAGGTATGCCTTTTGGCATAACTACATCAAAAGCAGAAAGCCTATCGGTAGCAATCATAACTAACAATTCGTCATTGATATTATAAACTTCTCGAACCTTCCCGCGATAAAAAGATTTTTGATTAGGAAAATTAAAATTTGTAGTTGTAATTGTATTCATTCTTTGTGTTGTTGTTGTTGTTGCAAAAATAGGAATTTGAGATTACTTTTTATAGTTCACAATTCAAAATAAAAAAGAAACCCTATCAAAAATAATTTTGATAGAGTTTTCTATTTGATTAATAAACTATTAATAATCGTTATTTTCTATACTTTTGTAGGCATCAATTACTTTTTTAACTAATCGGTGGCGAACGATGTCTTTGTCATCAAGATAAATGATACCAATTCCCTCAATATCTTTTAAAACCAAGATTGCTTCTTTTAACCCTGAGATAGTTCTTCGCGGTAAATCAACTTGTCCTGGATCGCCAGTTATAATAAACTTTGCATTCTTACCCATACGCGTTAAAAACATTTTCATTTGAGAATGTGTGGTGTTTTGTGCTTCGTCTAAAATCACAAAAGCATTATCTAAAGTTCTTCCGCGCATAAAGGCTAAGGGTGCAATTTGGATTATTCCTTTAAGAATATAATCTTCCAAGGTTTGTGGGGGCAACATATCTCGCAATGCATCATACAATGGTTGCATATAAGGATCGAGTTTTTCTTTCATGTCACCAGGTAAAAATCCAAGGTTTTCTCCAGCTTCTACGGCAGGTCGTGTTAGTACTATTCTTTTTACCTGTTTTTCTTTTAACGCTTTTACTGCTAAGGCAACTCCTGTATAGGTTTTTCCAGTTCCTGCAGGACCAACAGCAAACATCATGTCGTTCTTCTGAATGATATCAACCATTTTTTGTTGGTTAGGCGTCATCGCTTTGATAAGCTTACCTCCTATTCCATGTACCAGAATTTTATCACTATCTGGCATACGTTGCTCTTCGTTTGAATTACTATGTATAACTCTATCAATAACATTGTTGTCAATATTGTTGTAGCGAGTAAAATGCAGCATCAAACGATTGAAGCGATTTTCAAATTCATCGAGTTCTTCTTTTTCGCCAAATGCTTTCAAAGTTGTGCCACGAGCGACAATTTTTAGTTTTGGATAATACCTTTTAATAGTTTCAAGATGAGTGTCTTGAGCGCCCCAAAATTCTTTTGGTGCGATGTCGTGTAATTCAATGATGCGTTCGTTCAAAAGCAGTAGTATTAAATTAAAATTATTCGCTATATATTATTAGCTTTGTATCCAAATTTAATCAAATTAAAGAATAGGTTTTACATTTTTGAAACCCTATTTCCACTAAGTTATAAACAATCTATGTCAATAATTACCTTAACAACCGATTATGGATTAAAAGACCACTTTGTGGGTGCCTTAAAAGGTAAATTATTATCAGAGTTTACAGAAGCTACTATTATTGATATTTCACACTATATTGATCCTTTTAATGTTGCCGAAACAGCATATATTGTTGGTGCAGCTTATGGAAGTTTTCCAAAAGGAACGGTTCACTTAATAGGTGTTGATATAGAACTAAATACAGAAAACCAACACATTGCTATGCAATGGAACGACCAGTACTTCATTTGTGCAGATAATGGAATTTTGAGTATGCTTATCCAAAAAATTGTCCCACAGAAAATAGTTAGCATAAACATCCATGACAGATTGCCGAATGATGCTACTGATTTGGATGTATTTGTTAAAGTTGCTTGTCATTTAGCCAAAGGTGGTTTGCTCAATGTCATTGGCAAAGAAATTAAAGCTATAAAAGAAGTAACTGAATTACAAGCTTTAGTTAAAGAAAATCAAATCAAAGGTTATATTATTTATATAGATCATTTAGGTAATGCTGTGACAAATATTTCTAAAAAAATATTTTTGGAAATGGGTAAAGGCAGACCTTATGAAATAAAATTTAAAAATAAAATCATCAAAACTATTTTATCAAAATATTCAGACATTGGATTATCCTCCAAATATCCTTTAAAAGATTTTGAAGGCCAAAAACTAGCTATATTTAACGAGGCTGGATTTTTAGAAATTTCGATTTTTAGAAGCAATCCAGACAATGTTGGATCAGCAGCTTCCTTGCTAGGATTGAGTTATAGAGATATGATTACTATAGAATTTAAGAATTAAGAGAATGTTCATCAGAATAGTAAAAATGAGTTTTCATAAAGAAAATATTCCAATTTTTTTGGAGAATTTTGATTTGATGAAAGAGAAAATCCGCAACGCAGAAGGCAATGGGCTTTTGGAATTATATCAAGATAAAAATAATCCTTGTATTTTCTTTACCTATAGTTTTTGGAAAACCGAAAATGATTTGGAAAATTACAGGAAATCGGCTTTATTTGTTGAAGTTTGGTCATTTACAAAGAAATTATTCAATGATAAACCCGAAGCATGGAGTGTTGATAAATTAGTGAGTTTAGAATAGTTATCAGTTAACGGTTTTCGGTTTTCGGTTAGGAGTTATCGGTTAAGAGTAAAAGATTGAAAACTGAAAACAGAGAACTGAAAACAGAGAACTGAAAACTGAAAACAGAAAACTGAAAACAGAAAACAGAAAACTGAAAACAGAGAACTGAAAACAGATAATAGAAAACAAAAAATATGAAATCTATCGCATTACGAGAAATAAAATCTTTTTTTGGTTCGCCAATTGGCTACTTGGTTATTGCCATTTTCCTGTTACTGAACGGATTATTTCTTTGGGTTTTTGATGGTGAATATAACATCTTACAAAGCGGATTTGCTGATTTAAGTCCGTTTTTCACTTTAGCACCTTGGATATTAATTTTTCTAATTCCAGCGGTGACAATGCGCAGTTTTTCGGATGAAAAGAAACAAGGAACAATTGAGCTTTTGTTGACCAAACCATTATCCATTTGGCAAATTGTAAACGGAAAATTTTTAGGTTCGTTTCTGTTGATTGTAATCGCTTTGATTCCTACTTTGGTTTATGTTTATGTAATTTCTAATTTAGGACTACCAGAGGGTAATATTGATTTGGGAAGTACTATTGGTTCTTATTTCGGACTTTTATTTTTAGTGGCTTCCTACACTTCTATTGGCATCTTCACTTCTACGCTTTCAGAAAATCAGATTGTAGCATTCTTACTATCCGTATTTATATGCTTTGCAATTTATTATGGCTTTGAGGGTGTATCAACTTATGTAAAAGGTTTTGAAGAAAATATTGCTAAAACTGGCATGGATTATCATTTCAAAAGTATGTCTCTAGGAGTTATTGACACTCGAGATGTTTTATATTTTTTGAGTATTACCTATTTATTTTTATCGCTTACTGTTTTTAAATTAAAATCCTTGAAATCGTAATGAGTGCCAAAAAAAATAACTTCAAAAAAATAGCAACTACATTTCTTATTATTGTAGTTTTTAATCTTGCTGGTCATTTTGTTTTCAAGCGTTTTGACCTTACAGCTGATAAAAGATATACGCTTTCTCAAACCTCATTAAAAATTGTAAGTGAAGTAAAAGAACCATTATATATTGATGTTTTTCTCGAAGGAGAATTTCCAGGAGAATTCAAGAAATTACAAACAGAAACAAAGCAATTATTAGAAGAGTTTAAGTCCCAAAATTCAAATATTATAATTCAATTTATCAATCCACTTGAAGACGAGGAACAAAAGGATAAAACTATGCAATCGTTTATTGAGCGCGGTATGATACCCGTTAATGTTACCGTAAACGACAAAGGACAACAAACACAAGAAGTTGTTTTTCCATGGGCAGTAGCTACTTGCAGCAGTCGTTCTATTAAAGTGCCTTTATTGAAAAATATAATGGGCGCTTCTACTGCTAAAAAAGTAGTAAGCTCTGTACAACATTTGGAATATGCTTTTGCCAATGCTATAAATACAGTATCTAAAACAAAGCAAAAAAAAGTAGTGATTTTAAATGGAAATGGAGAATTACAGGACCGATATATTGCTGATTTTATTAAGTCAGTAAAAGATAACTATTATATTGGACCATTTACTTTAGACTCTGTCGCCAAAAGTCCAAATGAGACTTTAAAATACCTTCAGAAATACGATTTAGCTGTAATTGCTAAGCCAACAGAAGCTTTTACAGATGAAGAAAAACAAGTAATAGACCAATTCATAATCAATGGTGGAAAAACACTTTGGTTAGTAGATCAAGTTAATATGGAAATGGATAGTTTGTATAACGAAACTGGATCAAATTTAGCATTTCCTAGAGATTTGAATTTGAACGATATGTTTTTCAAATATGGCATTCGCTTGCATCCTGAATTGATAAAAGATTTAATGGCAACACCAATCGCTTTAGCAACTGGCGAACAAGGGAGCGCTACCCAATATACTCAATATCCTTGGTTCTTTTCACCAATGATTTATCCATCAATAAAAAATCCTATTGTAAGCAACCTTGACGGAATTAAATTTGAGTTTTCAAATCCTATTGAACCCTTGAAAAATGACATTAAAAAGACCGTTTTACTGCAATCTTCAAAGTATTCAAAAGTAGTGGGAACACCATCGGAAATTAATTTAAAAATGGTTTCAGAACGACCAGAACAAAAGGATTTTATTGGAAATGGAAATTATCCAGTTGCTGTTTTATTAGAAGGACAATTTCATTCAATGTATGAAAATCGTGTGTTACCTTTTAGAGCTAATACTTTTCAAAACATAGGAAAAGAAAATAAAATGATTGTGATTTCTGATGGTGATGTGATTAAAAATCAATTAGACAAAAACTTCCAACCTTTAGAATTAGGCTATGATAAGTGGACCAATAACCTATATGCTAATAAAGAGTTTATGATGAATTGTGTCAATTATTTGTTAGATGATAATGGACTTATTAACATTCGTAGCAAGGAAGTCGATTTACCATTATTAGACAAAGAAAAAGTATATGCAAATTATACCTACTCTCAAATCATAACTGTAGCAGTTCCAATAATAATTTTGTTATTATTTGGTCTAGTATTTACCATTTTACGCAAGAGAAAATATAGCAAGTAATGTTAATAAAAAACTTTTTGAAATCTATTACTTTAAGATATATTTGTAAAAATTAAATTCATATGAAATTTATAGTATCGAGTTCCTACTTATTAAAACAATTACAGGTTTTAGGTAGTGTTATCAACAGCAGTAACACCTTGCCAATTTTAGATAACTTTCTATTCGAATTAGATAGTAATGCATTAACCGTATCTGCCTCTGATTTAGAGACTACAATGTCTGCAACTTTAGAAATAGATTCTAATAGTAAAGGGAGTGTTGCAGTTCCTGCTAAATTGTTATTAGATATTCTAAAAACATTTCCAGAACAACCGTTAACTTTTACGGTTGAGGAAAATAGCACTATCGAAATCAGTTCAAATTCTGGAAAATATGCCATTGCTTATGCTCCAGGCGAAGAGTTTCCTAAATCGGTAAGCTTAGATGATCCATCTTCAACTGTTGTTCCATCAGATGTGTTGGCTACTGCCATCAGCAAAACTATTTTTGCTGCAGGAAATGATGATTTAAGACCGGTAATGAGTGGTGTCTTCTTCCAATTTTCTCCGGAAGGATTAATTTTTGTTGCAACAGATGCTCATAAATTAGTGAAATATGCCCGTGCTGATGTAAAAGCTTCTCAAGTAGCTGATTTCATTATGCCAAAGAAACCTTTAAATATTTTAAAAAGCATTTTAGGAACTTCTGAATCAGATGTTACCATAGAATATAATGATTCAAATGCTACTTTCTCTTTTGACAGTTATGTATTAATGTGTCGCTTGATTGACGGAAAATACCCAAATTATGAAGCCGTTATTCCAAAAGAAAATCCAAATAAATTAATGATTAACAGAGTTTTATTATTAAATTCTGTACGTCGTGTTGCCATCTTCTCAAATAAAACCACACACCAAATTCGTTTGAAAATTGCTGGAGCTGAATTAAATATTTCTGCAGAGGATATCGATTACTCCAACAAAGCTGAAGAAAGATTGACTTGTGATTATCAAGGAGATGATATGCAAATTGGCTTCAATTCCCGTTTTCTTTCTGAAATGTTGACCAATTTAACTTCCGATGAAATAATGCTTGAAATGTCTATGCCAAATCGCGCTGGAATTTTAACTCCTATTGATGGATTAGACGAAGGCGAAACAGTTACTATGCTTGTTATGCCAGTAATGTTGAATAACTAAATAATAAATTAACCTTTATACTGATAAACCGTCCGATTGAAAAATTAGGACGGTTTTTTTATTTATAAAGTTTTACCTTTGCTCAAATTCAAGAAATGATCTCACAAGAAACTATTGTTGCCTTAGCCTCACCGTCAGGTGCTGGAGCGATTGCAATTATTCGACTTTCGGGAAAAAATTCGCTTACTATTGCTGAGCAAGTATTCCAATCCGTTTCGGGGAAATCTATTTCAAAACAAAAAACACATACCATTCATCTCGGACATATTGTTGAAAATACAAGGGTGTATGATCAAGTGTTGCTTTCAATATTCAAAAACCCACATTCCTATACTGGCGAAGATGTTGTAGAGATTTCATGTCACGGTTCAACTTATATTCAACAACAAATTATTCAATTACTATTGCGAAAAGGATGTCGAATGGCACAAGCTGGAGAATTTACGCTGCGTGCTTTTCTGAACGGAAAACTTGATTTATCACAGGCCGAAGCTGTCGCTGATTTAATTTCATCTGACAATGAAGCGAGTCATCAAATTGCGATGCAGCAAATGCGTGGCGGTTTTAGTAATGAAATTACCAAACTTAGAGAAGAACTTTTGAATTTTGCATCTTTAATCGAATTAGAATTAGATTTTGCAGAAGAAGATGTTGAGTTTGCCGATAGAACCCAATTTACAGAATTACTGACTAGAATTGAGTTTGTATTAAAACGTTTAATCGATTCGTTTTCAATTGGAAATGTAATTAAAAATGGTATTCCTGTTGCGATTGTTGGCGAACCCAATGTGGGAAAATCGACTTTATTAAATGCTTTGTTGAATGAAGAACGCGCGATCGTTTCTGAGATTGCTGGAACAACTCGTGATACTATTGAAGATGAATTAGTAATTGGCGGCATTAGTTTTAGATTTATTGATACCGCTGGAATTCGTGAAACAATTGATGTGGTAGAAAGCATCGGTATTAAAAAAACTTTTGAGAAGATAGAACAAGCTCAGGTAGTGTTATATTTGGTAGACGGTCGTCAGTTGACGGTTGTCGGGAAACTACAAAATCTAATTATAGAAATTAACAAAACCAAAAATCAGTTTCCTCAAAAACCAATTATAATTGTTATTAATAAAAAAGATTTAATTTCTGAAGATGTTGTTTCAATTACAAATAAAAAACTGACAACCGTCAACGGAGAACCGACAACTATATTCATTTCCGCCAAAAACAAAACAGGCATCGACGAACTCAAAAACACCTTACTCTCTTTTGTCAATACTGGAGCACTTAGAAATAACGAAACAATAATCACTAATACAAGACATTACGATTCATTACTAAAAGCATTAGAAGAAATACAAAAAGTAAAATTTGGATTGAATGCTAGTCTTCCCTCAGACCTTATGGCGATAGATATCCGACAAGCGTTATATTACTTTGGAGAGATAACGGGCGAAGTGACTAATGATGAATTATTAGGGAATATTTTTGCTAACTTCTGTATCGGAAAGTAATTATTCCAAAATTAATTTCTTTACTATAATTTTAGAATTATTGGTGATTTTTGCAAAATAAATTCCAGCTGTTACATCAATATTGAATTGTTGTTCACCTGTAAATTCTGACTCAAAAACTTTTGAACCAACTGTGTTGTACAATTCAATTTTACTTTCAGTATCAAATCCAGAAACGGTAAAATAATCCTTAGCAGGATTTGGATAAACAACTACTTTTGAATCACTATAATTGCTGTTTGATAAAGTTGAAAACCAAGGTTGACCAAAATTAGCCCCAAAAATATAATCAGCCAAGCTTGGATAATCAATAAATGGGTTTCTGTTTTTTTGCCAAGTATAAATATAATTATTTCGGTTCATTTCAAAATCATCCGATGCATCTAAATGATTCCAAGACAAAAGCGTATTTAAATCGCCTATTTGTCCTGCTATTCCGTCAGTTGGATTTCCATTTACAACATTTAATAAACTGTATCTTACAGACATGTAAAAAATGGCTCTTGCAGCATCGCCTTTCCAGGTTGTTGTTAGAATGTCAGTTGGTCCGTTATATTCTACTCCATAATTTCTATTGTTCCTCGAAGTATTTTCCTGACCGTCAACAGCTCTAATATGGTGCGCATCACAAACTCCGGCTCCAATATCATTGGCTCCTGTTGTCGCTGTCCAAAAGTTAATTCCATCTGCATTTGGCGTTAAATAATCCGTACCCGCTGCAAATCCTCCACGAGATTGACAATAAATATGTTCTCTGTTCCATTTACCAACAATACTATTTCCAGATTGCAAATCAATCTTTGAACGAGGTGTTTCTGTATAAATCAACCAAACTTGATTACTGTTTTCAGGATTTTGATCGGAAGTTTTTAGAATGTCCCACACATCATCATAATTATGCACACGAACAACCGAATGATCGGCGATAATGTCTTGAAGCGCTTGCTTTAACGCTGCTCCTGACAATCCTTCTAAGGAACTATAATAACCCGATGGCGCCGTAGATGAAACATTGCCATAAGTAGGATTTGCTGGAGTTCCGAAAGGTAAAACCGTAAAATTAATATCATTAACCCGCATAATAACATTGTTATTATACAAGCTATAACCTGCTGGAATAGTTCCAATAAAAATAGAAAGTTCTTCATCGCCTTCATTAACAACATCGTCTAGAACTTGAATTGTTGTGCTTCCAGAAGTAGCTCCTACAGGAATAGTAACCGATAAATTTCCCGAAAAATCAGCATTAGTAAAACTTCCGTTATTTAAAACAAAATTGACAACTATATTATTACCTGTAACTACTTGAGAAGATGTGAATGTAATGGTAAAACTTTGTCCTTCTGTAATTGAAGAAACGCTTGGTGTCATTGATAAATAGGTTAAAACAACACCCGAACCGTCATTATTTATTCCTGGAGTTGGAGTTTTTACTTCATAAGTTCCGTCAATTTTTCTTTGAATGGATTTTGTAGAAGCTAAACTAGTTTGATTTTCATTGGTACAAATAATTGTTCCAAAAGTTGACATCAAAGTAGTAGGTTGAACTGTTGCATTATTAGAATAAGCAATGAAATCTATCAAACCAGCAGCAGTTGCCACAGTATTAGTAGGAAAATCAGAAGCATTACCAAGATACAATCCTACAGCATCTGGACCATTTTGAATCGTGGCTCTAGGAAAAATAATTTTTGGCGTGGGTGAAACTTGTGAATTACCAAAATGAATTATACCATTAATGTCAGTAATTTGACCGTCTAAATCTAGAGCAAAATAACTTGTAGAAGTTAAACCAGTTGTACTACCGTTATAAAAAACTAGTACATAACCATCTAATGAAAAATTAGGCGTTGCTGATTTTAATTCAATAAATTCTTCGTTATCAGTACTTGGCGTATCAGCATCTAATTCGTTGATAACAACTTGTGCATTTGAAAACGAAAAAGAAATAAAGAACAAGAGCGAAAGTATTTTTTTAAACATTAGGGTTTAATTAATTGTCAAATATATTAAGTAGAAAACATATAAACTTAAAAAAATTAATAAATTATTAATAATTGTTAATTTAACAAATGAAAAACATTAATGTTATTTCTAAAACAATTATACTATTTTTACATTATGGTAAAATTTTTATAATTAATGTTTGAAGTTTTTGGATATTTAGGCGCTCTATTTATAGGAATTGTTTTAGGAATTACTGGCGGTGGTGGTTCAATATTAACCGTGCCTATTTTAGTGTACGTGATAAGTTTAAACCCAATTATAGCAACTGCCTATTCGTTATTTATTGTGGGAACAACCGCTGCATTTGGTACCATTCAAAATTTTAAAAAAAATCTTGTTGTCCCTAAAACTGCTCTACAATTTGCTATCCCTTCTTTAATTGGAGTTTACTTAACTCGAAAATTTATAGT
>CALPPS020000070.1 GCA_943325515.2 Flavobacterium psychrophilum | reverse complement strand
TTATTTAAGACATCAGAAAAATAACTCCAAATAGTTACACCAGACAAATAAAAAGCCATTTGAGGTAAACCATCAGTAGACAATTTTGCCACCTGACCAAATAGGATAACATAAATTACTGTAGTCAATATTGGCTGAACAAAAAACCAAATAGGGCCTAAAATTGTTTGTTTATAAAAAGTTACATAATCTCTCTTGACTAGCATTAATAACAAATCGCGATAATTCCATACTTCCCTGAGATTAACTGAAAATAAAGATTTATCTGAAACAATTTCTTCAGTCCATAACTGTTTTTCGTTTAACATTGTATATTATTTAATTAAAAATTATGATTCTTGTCAATTTCAAATTATTAATAGATTATCCTATAAAATCAATCCAACCTCACTTGTCTTTTAAAGGTAAGTGCTATTAAAAAAAAAACCAAGTCTCCAATAATAGAAATGACTCTACTAAAAATTAAAGCCGCTAATAAATCACTTTCTGAAAAATTATTTTTCAATAAAAAAAACAATATAAATTCGCGAATCCCAACTCCCGCTGGAGCGCCAGGAGTAACAAACCCTACTAACCAAGCTACAACAAAAGATCCAATAACAAGGAAAATCTCCCAATTCAAAAAATCATATCTAGGGTTTAACATATTTAAAACACCAATAAAAAGCAAAGATGAAATTGTTAAAAAAACTAAATAGGCTATAGTTGATAAATAAAAAAAATTATTAAAAAAAATTAATCCTCTTAAAACAATAAATAAAAATAGTACAAAAACTAATACGGATGAGAGAGCCGAAAAAGTTTTAAAATATATAGGCATAATAAGAATAACGAATACAGAACCACTTAAGGCTAACAGTCCAAGCTCCCAACCAATAGACTTAAGAGAAACAGAAGATTTCATACCATTTTTCATAGCTATAGATTGTCTTCCTGCAAATTGAAAAATATTACCTGGAATATATTTTCCAAGTTGACTAGTGCCATAAATTTTAAATGCAAGACTAAAAGACGGGGTACTCCCAAAATTAAAAAGTAAATATTGCCATCCTTTAACAAGAAGAAAATTTGAGAAACAATAAATCGCAATAAACAAAAAGAGTATGTAATATTCTTTTTCTGTAAGCGTATTAAAATTGATTTGATTACAATATAAATTAATACGTTTTAAAAGGAATAAAAAGCCAAAAATAGCTATTAAACTGCCTCCCCAAGTATAGATTTTTTTTAACATAAAAGTCTAAAAGAATTATTTTTTGGCTTTACACAATAACATAGTCCAAGGAAAAGGTTTTTTGACTTCTATAATTTCAAAATAATTTGATACTAAATCTACAAGTTTAGCACTACTCCAATGTTGTAAATGTCCGGGAGTATTTCCTAAATCTTTAATGTATTTTCCCCTTAACAAATTCAAAAATCGCCATATCGGCTCTCTTGGAACACTAATAATCAAATAATTATCAACAATCTTTTCTAATGATTGTAGTGCTAATTTAGGATCATCCAAATGCTCTAATACCTCACAACAAACTATTAAATCAGCATTATCAGTTCCTTCTTGAAGTTCATAAATATTCTTAATGCTAAACAAATCTGGATCAACACCCTGACTTTTGGCATTTTCTTTTGCAATTTCTATAACTTGCTCAGAAAAGTCACTGCCATTTGTTAAAATTCCTTTACCACTCCATTTGATAACCCAATAGCCTTCTCCACAACCTATTTCATTAATACTTTTAGGCTTTACTTTATATACCAAGCCATTTAAACTATCGTGAAATCCTTTCATAATAACTTTTACAATAGGATTTTTTGAACCATATTTGTCATAGGTATTACCAATAACTATCCCATTTTCTTTATCCCCTTTGGCTAATTTAATTTTCATTTTGTACTTAATTAAATGTTCTTTCTGATATTATAGCGAATATCTTCTAATAATTTACGGTTGCTAGCAATCAAATCTGCAACAAATGCTATTAGTAAAGTTTGAAATCCAACAATAATTAAAATAGCGGATAACAGTAAGGATTGAATATGACCTATTCCTCCGTTAATAATGTAATAATACATATAACGTAATCCAATTAAAACTCCTATTAATAATAGAAAAGTTCCTATGTAACAAAAGAATTTAAAAGGTCTGTAAATCACAAAAATCCTAACTATAGTAACAATACTTCGTTTGATATAAGTTGGAATGTTTTTTACAAGTCTAGAACGTCTTAAATCCTTATTAACCCTTATAGGCACTGAGCATATTGTCATATTCCTTTGACCCGCTTGTATGATGGTTTCTAAAGTATAGGTATAATTATTATATACCATAATATTACATGCGGCATTCCTACTATAAGCTCTAAATCCACTTGGCGCATCTTTAATAGTGGTGTTACTTACTGCTCTTACAACATAACTACCTAGTTTTTGTAAAATTTTCTTAACAAATGAAAAATGTTCTATTTTCAGAATGGGTCTTTCTCCAATTACTATGTCAGCATTTTTTTTAAGAATTGGATCAACTAATTTAGGGATATCATTAGCATTATATTGATTATCTGCATCAGTATTTACAATTACATCTGCTCCTAATTTTAGGCAGGCTTCAATACCAGTCATAAATGCTTTTGCAAGTCCCTGGTTACTTGTATGTGAAATTACATGATGAACCCCTTGCTGTTTTGCTACACTAACAGTATTATCAATACTTCCATCATCAATAATTAACCATTCAACAACATCAAAACCAGAAACCTCAGTGGGGAGATCATTTAATGTTATAGGTAAAGTTCGCTCTTCATTCAAACATGGTATTTGTATAATTAGTTTCATAAATCTGTATTTTTAAAACTTAGTCCAAGTAAAGTGTTTGTATTTATTAATACGATTGTATAAGTAATCTAAAAATGGTCTAAAAATCACCATAAATGATATGATAGTTATTGGAATTAATGGAGCAGAATATCTCCATAAAAAATGACTAAACAAGGCATGAAAAACAAATATTCCAACTGAAAATAATGAGAAAATAAAAAGAGTACTATTTTTATTCTTTATAGCCATTAAAGGAACTGTGAAAAAACAAAAAAAACACAATAAATCGAATAACATAATTATAAAATGAGTCCTTCCACTAAATGACCATATGCCTCTCCAAGAAAATGGAAAAACCATATAAATATGTCGATCTAAATTTTTTAAAATTAATCTTTTTGAAGCTTCCAATATACTTTTGCCATATTGATCGATAATCTTTTTATTTTTCCTATCAATACCTATGGATATTGCCTTTGCCTTTTCCCAATAACTAGTTACCAAATTCGGATCTCCATATATAACATTTTCTTCATCTCCCGGTTGATGTCTAATCAACCTGCAATACTTACCTCCAGGTAATAAATCATTTTCATTGTAGCCTAACTTATTAAATATAGTTTTTTGAAATGAAACTGGTGCATATACGTAGAAAGAACCTTTGTATTCCTCATTAGTCATTGTATTTTTAACAGCTCTTGTAAGCAAAACAGTATCTCCTCTACTTGATAATTCCATTCTATTAAGAACCAAATTGTTCCTTAAAATCCATGGAGACAATGTAAACAAAAAAGATAAAACTAAATAAAATGAAATTTTAAGCCCATTTTTATGTATTGCTCCTTTTTGAAAAAAGTAAACCATAATATAAATTGGAATTGATATTATAGATACATATAAATAAGATGATTTAGTAAGACATAAAATTCCAAATAAAATCCCTGTAATAATGGCATACAACAAATTCCTTTTTTCAAATAAATATAAAGAATACAATACAAATAAAAGTAAAAATAATGAAGCCGGTAATTCAGTCAAAAGATGATTTAAATACATGTCATGCTGCAAAAAACAAAACCAGGTTAATACAACAATACAACATGAATATAAAAATGATTTAATTAATTTAAAGGACAACACCCAAACAGAAAATAAAATCATTACAACATAAATTATATTTATAAATAATATTCTTTTAATATAGTTACTATTTTTTAAAATAGTACCTATATTTTCGTTTTCTGGGATTTTAATAAAACATTTTAAATAAATGGCATTAATGATATTGGGTATTGGTTCTCTTAAGTCAGTAGATTTATTTCCATCTATTGAATAAATCCCTTTTTCTTTTAAATTATAACTAATTCTGAAATTTTCTTCAGAATCGTCAGTAATATTGTATGTTTTTATACTTAAAAATGAAATAAATGCTAAAATTAAAATCAGTAAGTTAACTAAAATAACTTCTTTAAAATTTATTGAAAAAAGAGTGTTTTTAGCTTTAATCTCCTCTGTACAATTTTGTTGATTATTCATTGTGCTTTATTTTAATATTTTTAAGCTAGCAAATTAACATTGTTTATTATAATTATAATTTTGTCAATGGTTTCGTTTTCCAACTCATAGAATAAAGGAAGTCTTAAAAGACAATTACTAAAAGTGTCCGAATTTTCTAAAAGCCTACCGTCATGTTTTTCGTAATAAAATTCACTAGAATGAAGTGAGATATAATGAAAAACTGCATGAATTTTTTTTTCTTTCAAGGCAGAAATTAATTCGGATCTTTGCTCAAGATTTTTCAATACTATATAAAACATATGAGCATTGTTGGAAGCAAATTTTGGCAACAATGGTACAGAAATTTCTGAAGAATTTAAATCAGTAATTTTTTGATAATAGTAACCCCAAAGTAATTTCCTTTTCTTTTGAATATCTTCTAGATTTTCAATTTGTGCCCATAAAAACGCAGCAATTATTTCGGATGGTAAAAAAGAAGAGCCTGTATCCACCCAACCATATTTATTTACTTCACCTCTAAAAAATTCGGCGCGATTAGTTCCTTTTTCCCAAATTATTTCTGCTCTATGAATAA
Organism: Flavobacterium psychrophilum; assembly: GCA_943325515.2. Classification (GTDB taxonomy): domain Bacteria; phylum Bacteroidota; class Bacteroidia; order Flavobacteriales; family Flavobacteriaceae; genus Flavobacterium; species Flavobacterium psychrophilum_R. The sequence continues at coordinate 8,656 of CALPPS020000070.1, read as the reverse complement.
ATTGTTCATCATTTATAGTCAACATTCCTCCTTCACCAGAAATAATATTCTTAGTTTCATGAAAAGAAAAAGCAGCTAAATGTCCTATACTTCCTAAAGCTCTTTTAATTCCATCTTTACCTGTATAAAAACTATCAATTGCTTGCGCGGCATCCTCAATTACTAATAATTTATATTTTGTAGCCAACTCCATGATTTTATCCATGTTACAAGCAACTCCAGCATAATGAACGGGTACAATGGCTTTAGTCTTATTTGTAATAAGTGCTTCAATTTTATCGACATCAATATTTGGATTATCAGAATAAGAATCTGCAAATACAATTTTGGCACCTTGTCTAACAAAAGCTATTGCTGTAGAAACAAAGGTAAAACTAGGCACAATAACTTCATCACCTTCTTTAATATTGGCTAGTATAGCACACATTTCTAAAGCATCTGTACACGAAGTAGTTAATAAAACTTTTTTAAAGCCATAAGTATTCTCAAAAAAAGTTTGGCATCTTTGGGTATATTTTCCATTTCCTGAAATTTTTCCGGAACAAACTGCATCTTTAATATAATCAGTTTCTTTTCCAGTTAAATAAGGTTTGTTGAAAGGAATCATAATTTTATAAAATATTAATAAATTATTTTATTTTGGTGAATATAGAAATAATATCCTCCTTCTTCTCTCGATAAAAACCATCCTTTGATAGGTAAGTCTTTAAATCTACTACAAATTACATCAATCTTTTTTTTATTTAAAAAATCGTAAAAACAGGTGCTCGAAAAATCAATGAATCCACACTTTGAGAAATATGGAGAATTATTTCTATAATATTCATACATGGTATAACTAGAGGTATTTAAAAAAGTTGTATCAATTTCTATAGCAGCAGGAAACGACATCAAAACAATTTTTGAATTATACAACACAAACTGGTTTATTCCTGTATATACTCTTTCATTGAAATCAAAAACACTTGTTAAGTCAGTTTTATTTGGTATAAACAATACTCTTGTGTTGCTCTTTAAATTTGCTATAAATTCTTTGACACCTTGACCATCATCTGTAATAGGACTTTTATAATTATATGCATTTGAAATACCTGGTAATACATATATGAAAACGAGTAATAATCCTAAAATATTCTTTTTATGGAATAATAAATACCAGGTTATTATAGCAGATACTAATGGAAATATAACACTAAAAAGCAGAAGAAAAGATTGATTTGCATCAATATTTTTTACAAAAACAATCCAAACAGACATACATACTAGGTACAATAAAATTATAAAAATTAAAGTTCTTGATTGTAAAAATATTTTTTGCTTTTTTATTAATAGTAGTAAAGGGGAAAAACCTATAATTGGAATAATTACAGATTTCATAATGATAGAAGGCAAAATTTTTAACCAATGCGAAATTGTAAATAATTCGTTTAAAGAAAAGCCTGAAATAGTTGATCCTTTATGATTTCCGAGAAATGTATAAACCGCAATAAATAGTAGTAATAATAAAACATAAATATATAAATGATATTTAGGAATCTTAATATTTTTGAAATTTAAAAAAACAAACCAAAAAGAAATAGTAAGCATAACTATAGGAAACAGTGGAATATAGAAAAACAAAGATAGAATCAATATTATAAAATTATTAGAACTTGCCTTTTTAAGATATATCATCAAAGCAATGAATATATTCAGAATATATAAAGTCTTAAGATTTTTCCAAGCTGGACCCATACCTGAAATAGGCAACCCCTTTACACTAAAAAAATTGTTAAAAGTATCCCATGGCTGAGCAAAGAATAGTAAGAAAAAAAATATAAAAAAAATAGAACTTATGACAAAAAAAATCTTTTTTGTTTTTAAATTAAAATACAAAACAAAAAGTTCCCTAATCCCAAAACAACTTATTATCGAAGCAATTGGATAAGCAAAAAGAAATAAATTTAAAGCATGAGGTTGTCCGTTAATTATATTTCCAAAGTCCATACACCATAATTCCAAAAAATGATAAAAATCGATTCCATTATAGTTAGCATCTAAAAGGTTATAAAACACATTAATATTTTCAAGTCCTAACTTTTGATTCATAATACCAACTCTAATCCAGAATAAATAATCTTCATGAACAATAAACAATTGTTTAGAACGCCAAAAAAGCAAAACAAAAATAAATGTAACAATACTTATTATGGTTAAGGAGACTTTCCAGCTTTTAAACGAAAAAGATAATTTAATTTGTTTTAAGAAAATACCATGAACAAGTATTAACAAAACGGGAAGAAGAAAAATAGTCTTAAAGTTTGTTACATATAAAGAATACCCTCCAATTATAAGTAAAAAATTAACAATTGCATTAGAAAAATCACTCTTTAAATCAATTATTTTAATATGCAAAAGAACAAATGAAATGACAAAAAAAGTAAAGAGAACAATAAACATTGGCAACATTATTATAAATACTAAAAATTAAAAAAAAACACTTTCCAATAATGCTTTATTATCGTAGTGCCTCAAAGAACATACCCCATCTTGAATATAATTAGTTTCTTTACAGGTTGAGTAGGGTTTGTTAAATGGAACTTGATTCATAATGATATATATATTGAGTGCTTAGAATTTCAAATCCTAATTTAGGATAAAAATTACATGCTCCTATGTTAGTTTTTTGGGTTGACACTGTTAATGTAGTATTTTCACTTAAATTAGTTTCAACTACATCAATAAGTTTTTTACCAATACCCTTTTCTTGAGCTTCTTTTGAAACGGCTATTAATCCAATGAAAACACTATCGTTTTTAATAGTATAAGTTACAAAGCCTATTAATTTATGTTGTTCAACATAAACCAAAACTTTCGTAAATTCATCTGCAATGGCATTGTCAATCCACTTTTTAAACAAGCGTTTAAAAGCAGTTGGTCCAAAAAAAGGGTCTTTCAAAAAACGAGAATCATGACCACTCAAATAAGCCAATTCTAACAATTCTTGATAAGAATGTAAATGAGATTGAAATTCTACTATTTTGGAATCAACTATATTTTTCTGAGTATGCTTTTGAAAAGTTACTTTAATATCCATCAAAGGAGCTAGAATTTTAAGAGGAGTTGTAGAAAAGATATATACTAAATCGAAATTTTTAAACTCATCAATAGAAGGCCATTTTTCAACATTATCAGTAATAGTCAACTTTCCTATTTTAAATCCAAAAAAATCGGAATCCCAATCTAAATATTGAATCATTTAGTTTCATTTTGAATTAAATAAATAGGTCTTTTTTTAACTCCTTCAAAGGTTTTTCCAACATAAAGACCTACTACACCAACTAATATCAATAGTAAACCTGAAAAAAACCAAATAGACAGTATTAAACTTGTATAACCTGGTACGGTAACATTACCCAATAAATATTGAAAACTAAAATAAAACCCCATAATAAAGGAAAGCAAAGAAACTAAAATTCCTAACTTAATCATTAGTCGAATTGGTTTATCAGAATAGGCCAAGATAATATCCAAAGCCAAATTTAATAATCTTTTAAAATTATATGAAGATTCACCTACATCTCTTGCGGAATGAGTAACTGAAATAGCTGTTTGTTTAAATCCAACCCATTGAATCATTGTCGGAAAATAACGTATGGATTCCCTTAATTCACATACCGCATTGATTACATTTCTGTGATAAATACCAAAATTAGCAACTTGCTCGTCCATAGCACTTCCTGTTAAATACCCTAATGTTCTGTAAAAAGCTTTTGAAAAAAACTTTTTAAAAAAAGTATCTTGTCGTTGATCTCGTTTTGCTAATACCACATCATAACCCGATATGGCTTTTTGATACAAGGCGTCTATCTCTTCTGGTCTATCTTGTAAATCACAATCCATAACAACTACCCACTCCCCTTTAGATTGATCCAAACCACATGTAATAGCATAATGTTGTCCAAAATTTCGAGATAACTGAAACCCTTTTATCTTTGGATCTTTTTCGGCTAGCGCAACAATTTTGTCCCAAGAAGAATCAGGTCCACAATCCTCTACTAAGATAATTTCGTAATCTGATGTAATAGAAGAAACAGATTGATGAATTCTTCGAACCAATTCCGCTACTAAATATTCTCCTCTATATACTGGACTTACTATAGAAATATGGGGAGTATTCTTCATGATTTATACTAAAATTTTACGGTAATAAATATACCTAACATAATAATTATCAGTCCTATTACTTTTCCTAGAGTAAAAGTTTCATTTAAAACAAATACCCCCAATAAAAAAACTAATGCAGGAGCTAAACTCATAAAAGGATAAGCGTGTGTGATTTCAAACTTGGTCATAGCTGCCATCCAAAAAAGTGAGGCAATAAAAGCAGCTATAAATCCAGAAAAAATAAAAGGATCAAGGACTAATTTTATTAAATAAATCAGTTTATCAGTCACCAATTCTGGCAAAATTACTTTCAAATTAGACAAACGCCATTTTAAAATAAGTTGCCCATAAACGGTGAAAAGCAAAGTAAAAAAAATGTAGAAATAGGGGTTCATTTTATTTTTGAAGTTTATTATCTAAACGGCTTCGCCCTGTCAGTCCCATTAAGAACTAACGAATTTTATATTATGGGTATAAAAAACTACTTATTTAAAGTTATCAAAAACCCTAAATCAACTAACAAAAGTTGAATACTAGTAGCATTTATTTTATTTACTATTCCTTCAAAACCTTGAAAAGGTCCATCAGGAATTTTATATATAGTATCCTTTTGTAAAGCACTAACTTCAAAAGAAGTGACAATACCTTCTAAAGACTGTTGCAAAGCTTCAATTTCAACAGCTCTAACCACTGCAGGTTTTCCTAACCAAAACAAATACCTAACAATGCCTGACACTTTAAAAACGGCTTCTCTTTGATGTTCCTCAATATTTACAAAAACATAAGAGGTAATCAAAGGGACTTGTACTTTTTTCTTTCTGTCCGACCATTGCTTCATTTGGGTAACCAAAGGGCAATATACTTCAATTCCAATACTATTCAAATTATCAGCTACTTTTTTTTCCTGTCTAGGTTTTGTATATAAAACATACCAAGGCATAGCTAGTTATTTTCAAATAATACCAATCCACTATCCTCAAAACTAGGTGAAATAGTGAAATTTACCTTCCTGTTTATTTCATGCTCAATCTTAGTGGCTAATTTGAAAATATAATCACTATTCAAATCTTCCCCTACCAAAACTACATCTATAATTCCAGTATCATTTCCATTAGCATAATCACCTATAACAACAATCTTTTTAACATTACCCATTCGCTCCAAAACGATAGAAACTAAGGAGTCTAAGCCAATATGTTGATGTATAATTTTTTGGAGAGTAGTAAATAATGGATGACTTTTATTAGCTTTATAATTAACCCTATTTTGAATAGTTTTTTTATTCAAATAACCTGCCTCAGAAAGATTATTTAATTCTTTTCTTATAGCATTAGTGGACTCATGCATTTCATCAGCCAATCCTCTCAAATGACCATTATTAGAAACATTGATAAAAAATTTTATCAATATCCGTAGTCGAGTTTTAGAGGTAATAAGAGATTCAAGCATAATTAAAAACAAACAAACGAGTAACAAAAGTACTCGTTTATATAACATGACCAAATTAAAATAAAAAAAATAATAGCTACAAACTATAAAACAATATTAGTGGTGAATTTCTTGTAAGTAAAATATCAAAAATAAATGAAAACACAAAAACAAATAACCAAAACAGATAACAGAAAAACCGAAAACAGAAAACAGAAAACAGAAAACAGAAAACCGTTAACCGAAAACCGATAACTGATAACCGATAACTGATAACCGATAACTGATAACTGATAACCGATAACTGATAACCGATAACCGAAAACCGAAAACCGAAAACCAATAACCGAAAACTGAAAACATTTTTTAACTTTACAACTAACAAAACTCAAAAATCCATGGCAAAAGTAATAGCACCTTTTAAAATTGTCGGCACACTAGACGACCTCAACTTTTACATTGATGAAAAAAAAGAGAATAGAGTCAGAACAAAAGGAAAAACGGGAGTAACTAGTGAAGAATTCAAAAGAAATCCCATCTTCACTAAAGTAAAAAACCATGGAAAAGAGTTTGGAAGAGCGGCGAAAAAAGGACAACTTTTTAGAGGGATAGCCCTATATTTTAACAACCGAGCTAAAGACGGAAGTTTTTCTGGTAGAGGCAACAAACTAATGCTAGAAATTATTCAAGAAGACGCTACTAATCCTCACGGAGAAAGAATCTTTGAAAAAGGCATAGAAAACCCAGAAACTAGAGACTATTTTATTGGCTTTGAAGGAAACATTTTGCGTCCTTTGAATAAAGTTTTAAAGACGGATTGGATATGGGATGAAAATAAAAATATACTCACTCTTGAGAATTTCAACGCAGAAAAACACATCAATTGGCCAGAGAAAGCGGATAATGTTCATATTGCTATGGCACATGCGAATTGGAATTACTTAGACAATAAATTCGAGACCTATTATAGTGAGGAAATAATCCTAAAAAAAGAGGAAGAAACTCAAACCATAAAATTAATTACCAAAAACACACAACCCAAAACCGAAAACCGAGAGCCGATAACCCAAAACCGAAAACCGATAACCGATAACCGAAAACCGATAACCGATAACTTCATACAATTACTATACTTATTCATAGGCTTCTCAATCCAAGAACGAAAAAAACTAAAAGAACTCAAAAGAAGCAATAACACCAACTCCATCATCTGGTCAAAATAACCCAAAACAGAAAACCGAAAACCGAAAACCGAAAACCGATAACCGAAAACCGATAACCGATAACCGAAAACTAAAACTTATTCCAATGCTCCTCTACATACTTAATAAAGGAATAAATCATACCTCCTAACCGATCATATTCTGAAATCAGCACTAATAATGTTGGATTTTGTTCAGGATATAAAATTTGTAGCTTTTCTAAATGATTTAAAGTTTCTAAATTGCTTGCGTGTGAATAAACCAAAAACTTGATAAAATCAGATTTATATCTTTTCCTACCATAACCTTCTACAATATTGGTAACTATAGAATCCGAGGATCGACGGAGCTGACTTCCGAGTTCATACAACTCATACTTAGGGAGTAGCAATGACATTTTATGAGTTTCAAAAAACAGAGTCATGCTCTTTTGATAAATCTCCAAATCCCGATAACTTTTCATCTTCTAAAAATTAAAAATAAAATAAAAACTCAAAACAGAAAACCGATAACAGAAAACCGAAAACCGAAAACAGACAACCGAAAACCGATAACAGAAAACCGATAACCGATAACCGAAAACCGAGAACAGAAAACCGACAACCGATAACAGAAAACCGATAACCAATAACCGAAAACCGATAACCGAAAACCGTTACCTAAGAATACTGCTTCTCATAATACTTAGCATAATCTCCTGAAGTAACACTTTGCAACCAAGCTTCGTTAGCCAAAAACCAATCTATAGTTTGTTCTAATCCTTCTTCAAAAGTTACTGAAGGTTTCCATCCTAATTCCCTGTTAATTTTGGAAGCATCAATAGCATAGCGCAAATCGTGTCCTGGTCTATCTTTGACATAAGTAATCAATTTTTCAGATTCGCCCGCTACTCTTCCTAGTTTACTATCCATTTTTCGGCAAAGTAATTTTACCAATTCAATATTTTGCCATTCGTTAAACCCACCTATATTGTAGGTTTCGTGGTTTTTGCCTTCATGAAAAACCAAATCGATAGCAATTGCGTGGTCGAGTACGAAGAGCCAATCACGCGTATATTTTCCATCGCCATAAACAGGCAACGGTTTGTTGGTGATAATATTATTAATAAAAAGAGGAATTAATTTCTCTGGAAAATGGTAAGGACCATAATTATTAGAACAATTAGTAATTACATAGGGTAAACCGTAAGTCTCACCGTAGGCACGAACAAAATGATCGGAACTAGCTTTGGAAGCTGAGTAGGGAGAATTTGGGTCATAAGGAGTAGTTTCTGTAAACAACCCTGTGGCACCTAAACTGCCATAGACTTCATCGGTAGATACGTGGTAAAATCGTTTACCTTCAAAATTATTGTCCCAAATAGTTTTGGCAGCATTGAGTAGATTCATAGTGCCAATCACATTGGTTTTCACAAAAGCTAGTGGGTCAGTAATAGAACGATCAACATGGGACTCGGCAGCCAAATGAATTACGCCATCAAATTGATGTTGTTGAAACAAATCATTGATAAAATCAGCATCAACAATATCTCCTTTAATAAACGTGTAATTGGAAGCAGCTTCAATATCTGCAATATTTTCTAGATTACCTGCATAAGTTAGCGCATCTAAATTATAAATTTGATAATTTGGATACTTTGTCACAAACCGTCTCACAACATGTGAACCAATAAACCCTGCACCACCTGTAATTAAAATCTTCTTCATGAATAATAATTTAAATCTAAAATAGTAAAATATTTTCTATAATAATTTTCTCTTTCACACCAAAAAAACCCAAAACCGAAAACCGAAAACCGATAACTGAAAACCGAAAACCGATAACTGATAACCGATAACTGATAACCGATAACTGAAAACCGAAAACCGAAAACCGATAAC
>CALPPS020000069.1 GCA_943325515.2 Flavobacterium psychrophilum | reverse complement strand
ATTCGCGATTTAGCTTCAAAAGAATTAGGATTAAAAACAGCCAATTACCGATATGCCACTTCTGCCGAGGAACTGAGAAAAGGTGTTTCAGAAGTCGGAATGCCATGTGTGGTAAAACCATTAATGAGTTCGTCAGGAAAAGGACAATCCACCATAAATATAGAAAATGATATAGAAAAAGCATGGCAATATGCTGAAGAAGGTTCGCGTGGCGATATTGTAGAAGTTATTGTTGAAGCTTTTGTAAATTTCAATTCTGAGATAACATTGCTAACCGTTGTACAAAACAATAATCCAACACTATTCTGTGCCCCAATTGGTCACCGACAAGAACGCGGTGATTATCAAGAAAGTTGGCAACCTGCAAGGGTTTCCCAAAAAGACATAATAGCAGCACAAGAAATGGCTCGAAAAGTTACAGAAACTCTAGGTGGCGCAGGACTTTTTGGAGTTGAATTTTTCTTAACAGATGAAGGTGTCTATTTTTCTGAATTATCCCCAAGGCCGCATGATACTGGTATGGTTACTTTAGCTGGAACACAAAACTTTAACGAATTTGAATTGCATTTACGTGCCATTTTGAGTTTGCCAATATTTGAAATCACTATAGAAAAAGCTGGGGCAAGTGCTGTTATTTTAGCAACTGAAAACTCCAATAGTCCTAAATATTCGGGAATTTCTACTATTGCAGCTCTTCCTAAAACAGATTTTCGTATTTTTGGTAAGCCCTCTTCAAGACCTTTTCGAAGAATGGGTGTGGTACTAACCCATGACTCTTTTGAAATTCCTATAGAAGAAGTAGTAATAAAAGCTAAAAGAGCGGCTAGTCTAGTAACTTTAAACCCATAATAACATGAAAAATTTCTTTTTAACATTATTTATTTTTAGTTGCCTAGCTGCAACTGCACAGGACCAACAAAAACATCAAATTGTTGATGTATCATGTGGTCAATGCCAATTTGGGATGAAAGCCAAAGGTTGTGACTTAGCCGTTCGCATTGATGGTGAAACTTATTTTGTAGAGGGAACTGACATTAATAAACATGGTGACGCACATGCTGAAGATGGATTTTGTTCAACCATCAGAAAAGCAGAAGTGATTGGTGAAATAAAAAATGATCGTTTTGTGGTGAGTTCTTTTAAATTACTTCCATTAAAGGATCAAGATGAACATGAAGGACATAATCATTAAAATCAGGATGAAAAACACAGTTTTACACAAAGCCAGTACTCGCGGTCACGCTGATCACGGTTGGTTGAATGCTCATCATACTTTCAGTTTCGCAAGCTATTATAATCCAGACCGAGTTCAGTTTGGCGTTCTTAGAGTTTTAAACGACGACATTGTTGCATCAGGTATGGGATTCGGGACACATCCCCATGACAATATGGAAATTATCACTATTCCTCTCGAAGGTGATTTGGCTCACAAAGACAGTATGGGCAATACAGAGGTGATAAAATTTGGAGATGTTCAAGTGATGAGTGCTGGAACAGGAATTCAACATTCAGAGTTCAATCCAAATCACGATAAAAGAACTAATTTGTTGCAAATTTGGGTATTCCCAAAATATAAAAATGTAGCGCCTCGATACCAACAAATTAGTTTGGACACTTCAGATAGACATAATAAATTACAACAAATTCTTTCGCCTAAAGCTGATGATGATGGGGTTTGGATACACCAGGATGCTTGGTTTCACATGGGTAATTTGGATAAAGGAATTACTATTGATTACAATCGAAAAAAAGAAAGTAACGGATTGTACGTTTTTGTAATAAAAGGAAATATAAAAGTGGACAATCAAGAATTAGAACAAAGAGACGGTTTAGGCATCACCGATTTTGACAAAGTAACTTTTGAAGCAACTTCAGACACTGAAATCCTATTAATGGAAGTTCCAATGGGGTAATAATTATAAAAACCCTATTTTTGTAAAGTATATAACTATTCAGCATACATGAGAGATGCTGAAATAAATTTAGCATTAATGAAAGCATACATTTTTCCGGGGCAAGGAGCACAATTTACCGGTATGGGTAAGGATTTATATGATAACTCAGCATTAGCAAAATCACTTTTCGAGAAAGCTAACGAAATATTAGGTTTCCGTATTACTGATATTATGTTCGGAGGTACGGCAGAAGAATTGAAAGAAACCAAAGTTACCCAGCCAGCCGTTTTTTTACATTCCGTTATTTTGGCTAAAACCTTGGATAATTTTAAACCAGATATGGTTGCCGGTCATTCACTTGGTGAATTTTCTGCCTTAGTTGCTAATGGGACTTTATCTTTTGAAGACGGATTAAAATTAGTCGCTCAAAGAGCTTTAGCAATGCAAAAAGCTTGTGAAATTGCTCCGTCAACTATGGCGGCAGTTTTGGGTTTAGAAGATAAAATCGTAGAAGAAGTTTGCGCGTCTATTGATGGTGTTGTAGTAGCTGCCAATTATAATTGTCCAGGACAATTAGTGATTTCAGGGGAATTCTCAGCTGTGGAAAAAGCTTGTGAAGCCATGAAAGCCGCAGGTGCAAAACGTGCCTTAATTCTTCCTGTTGGTGGTGCATTTCACTCACCTATGATGGAACCAGCTAGAGCAGAATTAGCCGCAGCCATTGAAGCAACACTATTCTCAACTCCAACCTGCCCAGTATATCAAAATGTAACTGCGAATGCTGTATCTTCTGCAGATGATATCAAGAAAAACTTAATCATACAATTGACAGCTCCAGTAAAATGGACACAATCAGTACTACAAATGATAAAAGACGGAGCTACCTGCTTTACAGAAGTTGGTCCCGGAAAAGTATTAGTTGGATTAGTCAATAAAATTGATAAAGAAGTAGCAACAATTTCAACTTAAATTACCCATGAAAAAATTATTTTTAACCATTTCTCTATTATCAATTTTGATAGCTTGTCAAGACAAAACCAAAGAAAAACTTGAAGAGGCAAAAGATGCCGTTACAGAAGAAGTAAAAGCAACTGTAGATTCAGTTAAAGCAAAAGCCGAAGCAAAATTAGATACTTTAAAAGATAAAGCCAATGCCAAAATTGATAGCGTAAAAGTAAAAAGCGCTAACAAAATAGAAGAAGCTGCAAAAAAATTAAAAGAGTCTGTAAACAAATAATTTAACTTACCCTCTTATCTTTTGTTCCCATTTCCAGGCGGAAGCTAAACTTTCTTCCAAGGTAGAATGGGCTTTCCAGCCAAGAACAGTATTTGCTTTATCAGTATTAGCATAGGCAGAAATGACATCACCTTCTCTTCGTCCAACAATTTTATATGCCAATTTTTTACCGGATACTTTTTCGAAAGCAGTAATAACTTCCATCACTGAACTTCCTGTGCCAGTTCCTAAATTAAAAGTTTCTACTTTTTCTAAATTTTTTTTATTTAATAACCTTTGCAAGGCAGTAACATGGGCTTTTGCTAAATCAACAACATGAATATAATCACGAACTGCAGTTCCGTCTGGTGTTGGATAATCATCGCCATAAACTGATAATTTTTCACGTAATCCAATGGCGGTTTGTGTAATAAATGGTACAAGATTTTGTGGAATTCCAAGAGGTAATTCTCCAATTTCAGCACTAGGATGTGCGCCAATAGGGTTGAAATAGCGTAATAAGATGGAATTTAGATTAGTTACTTTTGCCACATCTTGTATAATTTCTTCGCCAATTTGTTTAGTATTTCCATAAGGCGACATGGCAGGCTGCACTGAAGCATTTTCAGTGATTGGCATAGCTACGGCTTGACCATAAACCGTACAAGAAGAACTGAAAATGAAATTGGCTTTAGGCAATTCCTTCAATTCTTGAAGTAGATAGACCAATGAATTTATATTATTTTCATAATACAATAACGGATTTTCAACACTTTCTCCCACGGCTTTTGAAGCTGCAAAATGAATTACTCCAACAGTGTCATTATGTTTTTTAAAAAAATTTTGAACCGAAGCTTTATCACGCAAATCCATTTTTTCAAAGATGGGTTTTTTCCCAGTGATGTTATAAATACCCTCTAAAACATCTTCCGATGAATTGGACAGATTATCAATTGCCACTACATCAAACCCTTCGTTTTGTAATTCTACAACGGTATGTGAACCAATAAATCCTAGCCCTCCTGTAACTACTATTTTCATCTTAACTCAAAAATTCTATAACGCTATCCGTAATAAACTTAATTTGTTCGTCATCTAATTCGGTGTGCATTGGTAAAGAAATCACTTCTTTAATCAATTGATTGGTTACAGGAAAATCTTCTTCTTTATAACGAGTATCTGCATAAGCTTTTTGTGAATGCAATGGAATTGGATAATAAATAGCACAAGGAATTCCCTTTGCCAATAAATGTTCCATCAACCCATTTCTATCGGCATCAATAATTCGCAACGTGTATTGATGAAAAACGTGGCAATCACAAATAGCACAAATACTTGGAGCGATAATATTTTTGTGTCCTTCAAAGGCTGCCGAATATTTACGAGCTGCATCTTGACGTGCTTTTCCATAGGCATCTAAGAAAGGTAATTTGGCATTCAAAACTGCTGCTTGAACACTATCCAAACGTGAATTTACCCCAACAACATCATGATGGTAACGCACATACATTCCATGGTTTACAATTCCTCTTATCTTGTGAGCCAACTCATCGTCGTTAGTAAAAATAGCACCTCCATCGCCATAACAACCGAGGTTTTTAGAGGGAAAAAATGAAGTAGAAGCTACGTGACCCATTGTTCCTGCTTTCTTTTTTGTTCCATCAGAAAATTTACAATTAGCTCCAATGGCTTGAGCATTATCTTCTATTACATATAAATTATGTTCGTTTGCAATTCTCATAATCGCTTCCATATTGGCAGCTCTTCCAAATAAGTGCACTGGTACAATCGCTTTAGTTTTTGGAGTTATTGCTTTTTTAATCGCATCTATAGAAATATTCATATTTACAATATCAACATCTACTAATACTGGAGTTAGTTGCAACAATGCAATTACCTCAACAGTAGCTGCAAAAGTAAAATCGGCAGTAATGACCTCATCACCCGGCTTTAAATCCAATCCCATCATGGCAATTTGCAAAGCATCAGTACCGTTCGCACATGGAATTACATGTTTTACATCTAAATATTCCTCAAGATTTTTTTGAAATTTGTGAACTTCTGGTCCATTGATATATGTTGTAGTATCTAAAACTTCTTGAATAGAAGCGTTTACAGTAGCTGCTATTTTATCATATTGACTTTTTAAGTCAACCATTTGAATTTTTTTCATGCTCTAAAATTATAAGCTACAAAAGTAAGAAATTCTAGAGTAGAATATCCTATTCCGTAAAAGAAACGTATTTTAGCCCAACAAAATTTTGAAGATGTTTTTTTTATATAATGCAATACTCTTTTTAGCTTCACAAATCGTGAAAATTTTGGCGCTTTTCAGTCCAAAAATCAAACTTTTTGTTGAGGGAAGAAAAATCGTTTTTAAAACACTAGAAAGCAAAATCAGCTCCTCTGATAAAACAATATGGTTTCATGCAGCTTCATTAGGCGAATATGAGCAAGGATTACCTGTAATAGAAAAGATAAAACTTCAATTTCCCAATCATAAAATCGTTCTTACTTTTTTTTCGCCTTCGGGTTATGAAGTTCGGAAAAACAATACTATTGCTGATGTGACGGTTTATTTGCCATTGGATACAAAACCAAATGCAAAACAATTTCTAAAACTAACTCATCCCGAATTAGTATTTTTTATCAAGTATGAATTTTGGCCTAATTATTTGAATGAATTAAAAAAAAGATCCCAAAGCATTGGGACAAGCACCTATTTGATTTCTGGAATTTTTAGAGAAAATCAAGCATTCTTCAGATGGCATGGTGGATTTTATAGAAAGGCACTGAAAACTTTTGATTACTTTTTTGTGCAAAATGAAAGCTCTAAAATTTTATTACAAGAATTGGGTTATCAAAATGTAAAAATATCAGGTGATACGAGGTTTGATAGAGTTGTTTCGATTTTGGAAAGAGATAATTCTTTAGATTTTATCGAACAATTCAAAAATAATAAAACCACTATTGTAATTGGAAGTTCGTGGCCAAAAGACGAAAGTTTGTTAGTAAACTACATTAATGGAACTAATGAAAAAGTAAAATATATCATTGCGCCACACACTATTAAAACAGATCAAATTCAGGAATTGAAAAATTCTATTACTAAAAAAACTATTTTATTTTCAGAAAAAGAAAATACAGATTTATCCAATTACGATGTTCTAATTGTTGACACTATTGGCATACTGACCAAAATATATAGTTATGCTGATATTGCCTATGTTGGTGGTGGTTTCGGAAATCCAGGCGTACATAATATTTTGGAACCAGCTACTTTTGGCATTCCAATTGTGGTTGGACAAAATTATTCTCATTTTGCTGAAGCAACAGCTTTGATAAATATGGAAGGTTGTATTTCTATTTCCAATCAGAACGAATTAAATGATGCTTTTGATAATTTGATTTCCAACAAAGACATTCGCCATGAAAAAGGACATATTTGTGAAACTTTTGTACAAATGAATATTGGCGCAACGGATGTTATTTTGAGACATATCAGTAACAATTAATAAAAATAAACACCTCTTTATTAAAACTTATAATTATGAGATTTCTAAAACTACTTCTACTTTTCATTTTTATTCAAGTCAATGCCCAACAAGGTGGCATGTGGATTCCCTCTTTATTAAAAGGAATGAATGAAAGTGAAATGAAAAAATTAGGCATGAAAATCAGTGCCGAAGACATTTATTCGATTAATCATTCTAGTCTCAAGGATGCTGTTCCGCAATTTGATGGTGGTTGTACTGCTGAAGTCATTTCGGACAAAGGATTAATTTTAACCAATCACCATTGTGGTTTTGATGCTATACAAAATCACTCAAGCGTTGAACATGATTATTTAACCGATGGATTTTGGGCTTATAAAATGGAGGAAGAACTTCCAAATAAAGATATGGTAGTGACTTTTGTGGTTCGAATAGAAGATATAACTACCAAAGTACTAGAAGGCCTAACTTCTTTGTCAAACGAGCAAGATAAACAAAAGAAAATCCAACAAAATATTTCAGATTTAAACAAATCGTTACCAAAAGAAAGTTGGCAAGAAAACAGTATTAAAACTTTTTATGATGGCAATCAGTATCTCCTTTTTGTAACAGAAACGTATAAAGACATCCGTTTAGTTGGAGCCCCACCTAGTAGTATTGGAAAATTTGGTTCAGATACAGATAATTGGGTTTGGCCACGTCATACCGGAGACTTTTCTTTGTTTAGAATTTATGCTGATAAAAACAATCGACCATCAGAATTTTCGATTGATAATGTTCCCTACAAACCAAAATATTTTTTTCCAATTTCAATTAAAGGAATAAAAGAAAATGATTTTACTATGGTTATGGGATATCCTGGAAGAACACAGGAATATTTACCCTCTTTTGCTGTTGAACAAATCATGTACACCTTAAATCCAGCTAAAATTGAAGTGCGCGAGGCCGCTTTAAAAGTTCAAGATGGATTTATGCGAAAAGACAATGCGATTAAAATTCAATATGCTTCTAAATATGCTGGTGTAGCCAATTATTGGAAAAAATGGATTGGTGAAACTAAAGGATTAAAAAAATCAAATGCCATTGCTATCAAACAACAATTTGAAAAAGATTTTCAAGAAAAAGTCATAAAAGCAGAAAAGCAAGCAGCATATGGAAACTTATTGAATGACTTTGAAAAAAATTATAGCGAAATAAAAGACTATGCTTTAGCCAAAGATTTATTTACCGAAGTTGCTTTACGAAATTCAGAATTATTGCAAAACGGATATCGACTTTATCAACTAGAACAAGTATTAAAAACTAAAGGCGAGCAAGCTTTTACAGATAGGAAAACCAATTTATCCAAAGGCATTATTGATTTTTATAAAGATTATAATGTAGTTGTAGATAAAAATGTTTTTGAACAACTAATTGCAATTTATGCTAAATCCCAACCAAGCCAATTTTTGCCAACTGAATTAAAAAATCTAAATGCTTCTCAATTAACAAATACTATTTATGCTACTACTAAATTAACAAAACTAGAAGATTTTAGAAATTTATTAGAGGGCGATACTAAATCGGTTATAGAAAAAATTAATGCCGATAAAGGGTATCAAATTTTAAAAGCCATGGCAGATACTCACACGAAAAATGTATTGCCAAAATATGATGAACTTAATTTTAAAAATAGTGCTACACAAAGAACCTACATGAAAGCTATTTTAGAATTGTTTCCTAATAATAGAATTTTCCCTGATGCCAATAGTACACTTCGTGTTACCTATGGAAAAGTAAAAGGGTATAAACCCAATGATGCCATTACTTACGAACCTTTTACCTATCTTGATGGTGTGATGGAAAAATACGTCCCAGGCGATTATGAATTTGATGTTCCAAAGAAATTAATTGATTTGTATAATGCAAAAGATTATGGAGTTTATGGTGTAAAAGATAAAATGCCTGTTGCATTTATTGCTACAAATCATACCACTGGAGGTAACTCGGGAAGTCCTGCACTAGATTCAAAAGGAAACTTAATTGGGTTAAATTTTGATAGAGTATGGGAAGGAACTATGAGTGATATATTTTACTCACCTGAAATTTGTAGAAATATTATGGTGGATATTAGGTATGTATTATTTATTGTAGATAAATTTGCTAATGCTGAAAACCTTATTAATGAGATGAAAATAATTTCATCAAATTAATATATAATAGTAAGATAATTTTAATTTTTGGCACGATTGTTGTTAATTGGGAAGTGAAGAAAAATATAGGTTTCTTAAAAAAAATTAAAAAAATAATTTTAACCTATTAAAAAATTTATATATTTGCTTCGAATTAATAATTAACCTTTTATAATTAAGTAAGATGAAAAAAGTATTTTTAAGTTTAGCTGTTATTGCTGCATTAACTGTAGTATCTTGTAAACAAGCTGAGGCTACTGACGCTGCTGCTGCTGACACAACTGCTGTTGAGGCTGTTGATACTGCTGCTGTTGCTGTTGATACTGCTGCTGTTGCTGTTGATACTGCTGCTGCGAAAACAGAAGCTGCTCCAGCTGAAGCTGCTCCAGCTAAAAAATAATTAGTAAACACTAATTATTTTAAAAGATTTAAAGCCACGCAATGCGTGGCTTTCTTTTTTATAAAAACATTGAATTTATAAATAAAAAAAGCCTCTAACTTTTAGTTAGAGGCTTTTGTACTCAAGGCGGGACTTGAACCCGCACGAACATTGCTGTTCACTGGATTTTAAGTCCAGCGTGTCTACCAATTTCACCACTCGAGCATTATAGTAGTAGAGCGAAAAACGGGGCTCGAACCCGCGACCTCGACCTTGGCAAGGTCGCGCTCTACCAACTGAGCTATTTTCGCATTCACAATAATTCACTAGAACTGCAATACTTCTACCATATTGCGGATGCAAATGTAACACTAAAATTGAATAATACAAACCTTTTGCTTAAAAAAACTATTTCAAATTATAACCTCTTGATTTGCAAATTAAACCTTTGCAAATTATTTTTTCAATAACATTCTTTTAAGCTCATTAAGTTTCATTAATGCCTCAACTGGAGTTAAAGTATTTATGTCTAAACCAAGAATATCTTCTCTTATTTCCTCCAATAACGGATCATCTAAGCTAAAAATATTGAGCTGCATATCGTCTTTTGAAGATTTAATAGTAGTAAGGGCATCACCCGAATGATTTTTTTCTAGTTTTTTTAATAGTTTTTGTGCTTTTTGAATGACCATTTGAGGCATTCCAGCCATTTTTGCGACATGAATTCCAAAACTATGAGCGCTACCACCTTTGACTAACTTTCTAATAAAAAGAACCGTATCTTTCAATTCTTTTACTGAAACATTATAGTTTTGAATCCTAGGTAATAGTTCTGACATTTCATTCAATTCATGATAATGTGTAGCAAATAATGTTTTTGGTCGGGCTGGATTTTCATGTAAAAACTCTGCAATTGCCCATGCTATAGAAATGCCATCATAAGTACTAGTTCCTCGCCCTATTTCATCTAGCAACACTAAACTTCTCTCCGAAATATTATTTAAAATAGATGCTGTTTCGTTCATTTCTACCATAAAAGTAGATTCTCCCATAGATATATTATCACTTGCACCTACTCTTGTGAAAATCTTATCAATAACTCCCATTCTAACTTTCTCTGCCGGAACAAAACTTCCCATTTGAGCCAATAACACAATTAGTGCTGTTTGTCTCAAGATAGCCGATTTACCTGACATATTGGGTCCTGTAATCATAATTAATTGCTGACTTTCTCTATCAAGAAAAACATCATTGGCAATATAAGGAACACCAACAGGCAATTGCTTTTCAATAACTGGATGACGACCGTTTGTAATTTCAAGTTCAAAAGTATCATCAAGAATTGGACATATATAATCATTCTCAATCGCTAATTGTGCAAAAGAAGTCAAACAATCTAACTGGGCAATTAAAGTAGCATTCAACTGAACTTGTTTGATATAAGTAGAAATCCAACTTACTAATTGCTCAAATAATTGACTTTCGATTTGATGAATTTTCTCCTCAGCACCAAGAATTTTGGTTTCATATTCTTTTAGTTCTTCTGTGATATATCTTTCAGCATTTACAAGTGTTTGCTTTCTTATCCATTCCTGTGGCACTTTATCTTTATGCGTATTTCTAACTTCAATATAATATCCAAAAACATTATTGAATGAGATTTTGAGTGATGTTATTCCTGTTCTTTCGGACTCTCTTACCTCAATTCCTTCTAAAAATTCTTTCCCTGAAAAAGCGATATTTCTCAATTCATCTAATTCTGGATGAACTCCACTAGCAATAGCATTGCCTTTTGCAATTGCAACTGGTGCCTCTTTATTAAGTGTTGTTTTAATTTTTTCACGAAGTAAATCACATGCGTGAAGACTATCTCCAATAATTCTAACAGCTTCTTGTTTACTGTCAAGAGCTAAAGATTTTATTGGAATAATAGCATCTAATGATTCCTTAAGATAAATAACTTCTCTCGGAGAAATTTTTCCAGTTGCCACTTTAGAAATCAAACGTTCCAAATCGGAAATTTGCTTGATTTGATATTGAATTTTTTGAAGAATTTCTTGATTATCCTTTAAATATGAAACTACTTGATGTCGATTTCTAATTTTATGAATATCTTTTAAAGGCAGAGCCAACCAACGTTTCAATAACCTTGATCCCATTGGCGAAAGTGTCCTGTCAATTACATCGAGAAGTGTAACTGCATTTTGAGAATGACTGTGGTATAATTCTAAGTTTCGAATAGTAAATCTATCCATCCAAACATAAGCATCTTCAGCAATACGTTGAATATTACTTATGTGTTGCACTTTGTTATGTTGCGTTTCTGATAAATAATATAAAATGGCACCCGAAGCAATTATTCCTTCTTGTAAATCTTCAATTCCAAATCCTTTTAAAGAATTGGTTTGAAAATGATTCATCAGTGTTTCTTGTGCATAATCTTCTTTATAAACCCAATCTTCTAAAAAGAAGGTATTGAAATTTTCTCCAAAAGCACCTTTGAACTGGGCTTTATTGTTCTTTTGAATTAAAATTTCACTGGGACTAAAATTCTGCAATAATTTATCAATATATTCTTCATTGCCTTGTGCTGTTAAAAATTCTCCCGTTGAAACATCCAAAAATGCAATTCCTAAATATTTCTTGCCAAAATAAATTGAGGCTAAAAAATTATTAGATTTAGAATGTAAAACTTCATCATTCATTGATACTCCTGGAGTTACCAATTCGGTCACGCCTCGTTTCACAATTGTCTTGGTCATTTTTGGATCTTCGAGCTGGTCACAAATAGCTACTCGAAGACCTGCTTTTACCAATTTTGGCAAATAGGTATTTAAAGAATGATGAGGAAAACCTGCCAAAGCCGTTTCCGTTTCTGAACCTGCACCTCGTTTTGTCAAAACAATTCCGAGAATTTTAGACGCTCTTACAGCATCTTCCCCAAAAGTTTCATAAAAATCGCCAACTCTAAATAACAAACAAGCATCGGGATATTTTCTTTTTATCTCGTTGTATTGTTTCATTAAAGGCGTTTCTTTAACCTGATTTTCTTTGGCTGACAATGGTTTTCTATTTATACTGATGAGAAAGCGAATTTAAAATATTTTACCTTGAATACGCCTCTCAATAAAAATTAATTTAAAATTAAGATAAAAAATTACAGTATAGTTTTATTTTTTAAATAGATTTGCCTTAGAAATAATTAAAATTTAAAAAAATGAAAAAAATAATCTTATTAGCTGCTATCACCATTTTTGGTGTTACAGCATCAAACGCACAAGGTAAAAAAGCTCCCGTTAAAAAAGAAACTCCTGTAAAAACTGAAACTACAAAAGTTGATGGTGCTGGAATAGTTTTCGAAAATGAAACTATTGATTATGGTACAATTGCTCATAATGCAAACGGAGACAGAGAGTTCGTATTTGTGAATAACGGAAATAAAGCTTTAACAATCGAAAGCACTCAAGGTTCTTGTGGATGTACTGTTCCTACTAAACCAGAAGGGGCAATTGCTCCAGGGGCAAAAGGAAAAATTGGTGTACACTATGCAACAGATAGAGTTGGTCCTTTTACTAAAACTGTTACTGTAAAATCTAACGCAACAGGAAATGAAACAAAAGTTCTTACTATCAAAGGAACTGTTTTACCTGATGCTCCAGCTGCAGAACCAACAAAAAGCTAATTATATTTATTTATAAATTCAAAAAGTCTCGATTAAATCGAGACTTTTTTTTTGAATATCTTTGCCAATCGATTTACAAGTCGAACTATTAAAATAAAAAAATGCGCAAACTGGAAAATAAAGAACTTGAGAGGAAATCGGTTACTGATTTTAAAGAAGCCGAAAAAACTCCCATTATAATACTATTGGATGACATTAGAAGTTTGCATAATATTGGCTCTGTCTTTAGAACTGCCGATGCTTTTTTGATAGAAAAAATATATTTATGTGGCATCACTGCCATACCACCCAACAAAGAAATTCATAAAACTGCACTTGGCGCCACTGAAACGGTAGCCTGGGAATACCAAAAAGAAGTAACGGATGTTATTGGTCTATTAAAAAAAGAAAGCGTATCTGTTTTTGCTATTGAGCAGGTGGAGAATGCTATTTTTCTACATAATTTTCAGGCGAAAAAAAATAAAAAATACGCTTTAGTTTTTGGCAATGAAGTATATGGTGTTTCTCAAAAAGCTATTGAACTTTGTGATGGTTCCATTGAAATCCCACAATTGGGAACTAAACATTCCCTAAATATTTCAGTCAGTGCTGGAATTGTTGTTTGGGATTTGTTTCAAAAGTTACTAAGAAATAAATAATTTATTACTTTCTAGTTATATCTTTGTAAAATGATTAAATTTTTAAAATCACTTTGTTTTTTTATATTTACTAGTGTAGCAATAGCTCAAAATGTAGCTCCTATATTACAAGCAACAGGAAATCAAATATATTGCCCTCAAACTTCTTTACCAATTGTTACCAATATGTCGATTATAGATCCAGATGACGTTGGAATTGCGGCCATGTATATTCAAATTTCTTCGGGTTACGTTTTTGGTCAAGATTTACTAACATTAACGGGTATTCATCCCGCGATAATTTCCTCTT
>CALPPS020000068.1 GCA_943325515.2 Flavobacterium psychrophilum | reverse complement strand
TCTTTTACCATTTCAGGAAGTAATTTTTGATATATGTTTGGTTCGTCACGATTGGTTTCTCCCTGATACCATAAAGCTCCTTTAATAGTGTAAGAAGTAATTGGATTTATCATGGCATTAAAAATGGCCGAAGGAATTCTTTTGTATTTATCGGTAGTGTCTTTTTTAACTTTATTGACATCCAAAAAAGGTGTTACGGCTTCTTTACTCATCCAAGGTTGAATGCGCGTTCCTCCCCAAGAAGTCATTATTAAACCCACAGGAACGTCTAAAATTTCTTGTAATTGTTTCCCATAAAAATAGGCAACAGCACTAAAATCTTTTACTGTTTCAGGCGAGGCTGCATTCCATTTTTTGTATTTGCTTACAGAATCTAATGGAGTTGGTGAGCCGTTTTCAGCAATGGAAAATAAGCGTAAATTAATGTTTTTTGCCGTTGCAATAGATGAATTTCCGTCAAAAGTTGGTTGTCCAGTATATCCCTTTAATGGCATTCTCATATTAGATTGACCCGAACAAATCCAAACTTCTCCAAATACTACATTCTCTAAGTTGATATTTGATTCACTACTTTTTAGTTGAATAGTTTGTGGTTCCTTGCTTAAAGTGGTTTTTATTGCAATCTCCCAACGACCATTATCAGGCGTTGTGACTTTCAATGCTTCTGAAATCCAACTAGTTTTTATTGTTATTTTTTCGCTAGGATTTGCCCATCCCCATATTTTTACTGAAGTATTGCGTTGTAATACCATATTGGAGGCAATTATACTCGGTAATTTTATTTTTGCAAAAGTTGCAACATTACAATAAAATAAGAAAAACGTTAGGAAAGCTAGTATTGAATTTCTCATAGATTTATGTTTTAATAATTTTAATACTTACGGATTGGTTTTGTTTATTACTAAATCGAATAAAATACATTCCAGTTTTTAAAAAAGAAACATCTATTTCATTCAGGAGATTTCCTTTTTCAAGTAATAATTTACCGGTTATATCAAATAAACGCAACTTGTTGAACTGCTGCATTATTTCATTTGAAATTTCTAATTTGTCATGCACAGGATTGGGAAAACTAGCGAATAACTCCTTATAAGGAATAGTAGTTGTATTTAAATTAACTTCTTCGATGCTGAAATCTGAAAATCGAACGGCTTCATCGCGCAAGTTTACAACATCATTTAAACTACGATAAATCCCCCATTTAGGGCGTATAAAGGTATTATCAGGACGAATAGTTGCTATAGTAGCATTACTATAGGATAGTAAAACAGTTCCGTCGCTGTGTTTTTTTAGAGTTATTGAATAGCTACCTGAACTGCCAACGTGTATTATCTCTTCAGCTTCAATCCAATTGCCTTCAAATGGTAATAAATCTACTATGCTTAATTTGTCTGTCCCAGAAGTGGAGTTGGCAACATAAATTAATTCTAATTTATTTGGAGTTCCTAATCTTGGTGTTAATGTAAAAAGTGGACTACTATCATCACCATCTACTGCCTTTATTTGATGTAAATGGGTAAAATTTGTAGATGGCTGAAAACCAATAGGTATTTTAAACATCCATTTATAAATAATGTTTTCGTCTAAAGTTCCTTTTAAATTATCGGGTGAAGCGGCATAGGTTTTAATTTCAACACGTTGTCTATCTGTTAATGTTGGGTCAACGGGTTCATTATCCAATAAAGCATGTGAATAAAATTCGAAAACATATTTATTCAATTCAGTATCAAAAACCTCTGCAATATGTCGTCCAGATGCCCAAGGATGAAATAAATCTGGAGCTTCTACTGCTCCGGTTCCGTTTCCTGGCGCAAAAAAATTGGTAATTCTTTCGTAAGTATTTCCATGTGCATTTGCGTTAAGAACCACTTGCGAATAGGAAATATTAATAGTAATAAGAACTAAAATTGCTGCTAATTTCACTTTTTTATTTAATTAAATACAATTAGTCAACTCCTTCTTGGATAGAAAATTCATTAAATCGAACCGCTTCATTTCTTAAATCAGCGGCTTTTTTAAGACTTCTGTAAATACCCCATTTTGGTCTAATAAAGTCATTATCGGTTCTTATTGTCATAATGTCTTTACTGCTAAAGGATAACAATTCTTCGCCATTTTTTACTTTTTTGATTGTAATAGAATAGGATCCGTGGGTTCCGATTTTGATTTTCTCTGTAATTTCAACCCAAACGCCTTCAAATTCAGAAAGATTAGCACTGGCAACTGTTGTTTCATTATCATGAATTACTATTAGTTGATTTATCTTCGCTTTTCGAGCTGTTATTGTAAAAATAGGCAAGTCTTGGGAACCTCCAACGGCTTTAATTTGGTGCAAATGAGTAAAACTGCCTGATGGTTGAAATCCTTTAGGTAATTTAAATTTCCATTTATAGGTGACAGTTTCCCCCAGCGTTCCTTTCATATTATCGGGTGAAGCTTCATAGGTTTTAATTTCTACACGCTGTCTATCAAATTTTTCGCAACGATCGTTGTCTGGAGTCACATGGGAATAAAATTCAAACACATTTGCTTTTACATCTTCATCCCAAACCTCTGCAATGTGTCTTCCGAAAGCACCGTGAACACACTCTGAATGTTCTACAGCTTCATTTCCTGGCGCTAAAATACTATTTATTAATTCATAGGTATTTCCTGGTCCATCGGCTTTTAAAACTACTTGAGAATGACTAAAAAAGGGTAGTGCGGTTACAAAAAGGGCTACGTTTACTTTCATGAAGTTAATTTTTATAAAATAAAAATGCGATATTTTATATAAAAATACCGCATTTTCTATTGATTCTAAGAATTAATTATTGAATAATTAATTTTTTTGTAGCCGTGATTCCAGCTTCTGTAATTTTTACAAAATAAGTTCCTTTGCTTAAATTAGAAACATTAATTGCTTGATTATTTGTTTTAGATAGAAGTACTTCTTGACCTAAAGTGTTATAAATAGCAACTTCTTTTTCTAAATTAGTAGTAGAAGCGATGTATAATTTTCCGTTTGAAACTGGGTTAGGATACAATTTTAATTGAGAAGCATTAACGGTAGTGTTTCCTAAAGATGTGCCGCCTAAAACTTCTTCCCAGTTGTCAGCTACTCTAATTTCGTCTATAATCATTGTTGGAGTAGAACTTGAAGATGCTTGTAATATTTTAATTCTATCTAGATGATCTCTAGACACAGGTGTTGTTGGATTATTTTGAGATAGTGTTGCAATTGGTTGTGTAGTTGTTTCAGGATCTATCCACAATTTAGCTGTTTGCGATAAAGAATCAGCATCTCCAATGTTTTCATAGCTAATAACAATTACATGTTGCGTACCAAAATCAAATTCTGTACTGCTCCATTCACATTCAGCACCATTATTTGATTTTGATAATCCAATGTTAAATTTACCTGTAGTCATGTTTCTTCTAAACATTACATCAGCCGCGTATCCAGTTGATACACTATTGTCAACAGGATCTATAATTTCAGATGAAAAACTATATAAACCTGTTGGAGTAGAGTAGTTTGTATCAAAAGGAGCTGCTGCTGCAACAATTGTAGCAACATCAACTGCACTAAATACAAAAGAGGAGTATAAATTTCCACTTGTTGTATTTGTAAACATCAATTCAGGATCAATTCCAGAACCTGCGTAGGTAATTGCATTACCGGAAGCAGCTGGAAGAACTGTATTTGTCCATGATGGAGAAGTTGTAATAGTAACATCATCTGAAATATTAGAACTTGGTGTAATAGTCCAAGACCCTAATCCAACTCCATTATTGGTAGCAACACTTGTCGAAGCACCATTATTCATCAAAATTAATTTATCGCTTAAGGCATAATCTGCAAAATCTTCATGGAATGGCAATGTTTTTAAAGATGTATCGCCTACAAATACTTGTGTTTCTACTCTAGTACTTTCTGTTCCATTTAACGTTTGTGAACCATAATAGTTGGTGTAAGTTAATGGCGTTGTTGGTGTTAAAAGATTACCTCCAGTTGGTGCATCGTACCAATTAAATGTAGCACCGTTAATTCCAACTGCAACTAAATCAATAACTTTTGGTGTAGGAGTACTGTTAAAAGCTTGTCTTTTTTCAACCGTTGGAGGTGAAGTATATGCTGGAAGTGGGCTAAGTGCAATTTTGAAATTATCAAATTGATATGTATTTGCTGCATTAGAACTGCTTTGTAAACCTGCAACAAAACCAAAATGCGTCATTGGAGTTGTAGTAGGCACATCTGTATAGCTACCCCCAAGTAAGGGTGTTCCTGACGATGGATCAACAAATGGTGATGGTGTAGGGTCTTCACGGTAAAAAAGCTCCCAAACATTTATTGATGAATTGTAGGTTACTTTAATGCTTAGATTATTAGATGTTGTGGTTGAATTAGGTATTTGAACTAATTCAGGAGATTCAATTAATCTGGTTACTACAGAAGATTCTGGAGCTGCAGCGTCTCCTATACCATTAGAGAATTTAATTAAATTAATACTAACTTTTCCAGAAATGCTATTATTACTGCTTTTTTGTAAAACTACTGCATAACCAGTTCCTGGAGTTACGCTATTAGATAGTAATCCTTCACTAGTAGCGCACAAAACAACACCATTAAAATATTTATAAGCTGGATATGCTGTTGAAGATGAAAAGGAGTTTGTTGATAATCTACTAGCTTTCATATTAAAAGTCCAAGAAATAAGCCTATCATTTGTTTGAAGATTGCCTTTTAATCCTGTGTTTTCTGGTGGTAGAGCTCCTGCTAAACTAGATCTTTCATCTGCTTGAATGAATTTTAGTATTAAACTTGGATTAGTAGCAACTGGACTTGTAGACAAAGTAAGAGAGGTTCCATTAATTGCTGTAACTGTTGTAACTCCAGATCCTAATACACCATTAGTACTTGTTGTTACAACTTGCCCAACACTTATTAAAGGATTTGCTGCTGTTAATGTGACAACATTTGAAGCGGCAGTAGTTGAGGCAGCCTGTGTAGTTACACTTGTTGCTAAACTCGCAAAATTTAAGAACGTTTCAGTGGATAAAATTTCGGCACTAATTTTATTATATGTTGTATTAAACCGAGTATAAGTAACTGAAGGTGATGATGTTCCTCCTGTGTAACTTGCATTTGCGGTAGTTCCAAATGTTTCGGTTAAAATGGTTTGACTGTATGTAGAATTGGCACACAGCAAAAGCAATAAAATTGCAAAATGTAAAGATTTGTAGTTGAGTAATGATTTTTTCATAATGGTTTGTTTTAAATTCATTGTGTTTAATAAAGTTTTTTAAAGAGGTATTGGTTAATTGTTGTAAGGTTGTTTTATAATTTTTTTTTGCTTGGATTATAGATTTCAAAAATAGTACTCTAAATATAATTCAAAATACGAATGTAGGGGTAAAATTGTACAGAATGGCATAAGTCAAAAATCAGTAAAGATGCTGTAATGGAGGTTATTATCTTCAATTACAAATTACATAAGATAAATCTTCCGTGTAAAATTAATGAAAAATTATAAATAATAATTTTATGAATTTAAAATAAAAATTCTCGAAGAAAAAAAGGGGTACTTTGACAGGTTTAGTTTTGTATACTACTATTAATTTTATAATTAAAACTAATAATGCCCAAAGATTTACTAATTATACTATGTGTAAAAATTTTGTTGATTTTTTTTACATAATGAATTTTATTTAGCAAATTAATACTAATAAAATAGAGGTATGGACAATTTTACCCTATTTTTCGGACTCAGCCTTAAATTACATTTGCTTAATTTGTCAATCTATTTCGATTGATGTTTGTTTGTCATCACGACAATGACTATCAATCAAAATAAAAAAACCTATTAATCAAACCTATATTATTATGAAAAAATTATTATTCAACAAAACAAGATTTACTTATCTTATATGCAGCATGTTATTTTTGCTGTTAGGCAGTAATGCCAGTTGGGGGCAAGCCCAAACCATCGGTTCCTTTCCTTACATGGATGGTGGATTTGAAGGGCAAACAGCAACACTTGCTGGAAGCACAATTTCAGGTACTTTGTCAACGTCGTCATGGTCTGTAAGTTCTACTACGAATTCGTCAACAAGACTTATGATTCTTGATGCTAATGCTGCTCGATCGGGTAGTAAATATGCATCTCATGCAACAGCTGCTACAACAGTAAGACTTCAGTCACCTAGTACAGCTACTGCGGCTAATGCTCCTGGTCCAAATGCACAACATACCATACAGTATTATTACAAAACGACAACAAATCAGTCTGTAGCTGCTACAGTTTGGAAGGCAAATACTGCTTACACTCTGAATCAGTTAGTTAGTAACGCTGGTAATGTCTACACTGTAACTACATCAGGTACTTCTGGTGCCGCAGCGACTGCTCCTGTCCATACTTCGGGAGCCGCAGCATCAGGAACAGCAACATTAACTTATTATACTCTTGGTAATCAAAGTTTGCAAGGTTCTGTTTACAACGATTCTGGTAATAGTAAATCAGGAGAGGTAACAGCCTCCTATCAATCTGGAATGTGGACTAAAGCTACTTACACTGGAACAACAAATGCAACAGCTGTTACAGCAAGTGCAAATTTTGCTGCAGTTAGACATCTTTTAGCAACCACTTCTACTGTAAATATTGATGATTTTGTTGTGTATGCCGGAGGTGTTGACACTACAGCTCCTACAGCAGCAACTCTTCCTACATCTTCAATTACATCGATTACCACATTCGATATTAGCTGGACTGCCTCTACTGATGCAGACAAAACAGGTTATATGGTGGTGCGTTATTCGTCAGATCCTTCTGCAAATACCTCAGCGGTGCCTAACGTAAACGGTATTTATGCCTTAGGAAATACAATTCCTAATGGAAGCGCTACTGGAACTGTAGTATATATTGGTACAGGAACTAGCTTTACAGATACTGTAACAAATACTGGGACTCAAACTTATTATAGAATTTTTACTGTTGATAAAGCATTTAACTACTCTGCACCTTTAGATCATGCCACATATGTAGATAATACACCTCCAGGAAATCCTGGTTTGGTTACTATTGGAGGGGCAACTTCGTCAAGTTTAGCAGTGAGTTGGGCAGCAGCTACTAGTATAGATGGTGGTGGCTACATGGTTGTTCGTTATGCAAGCAATCCTAATGCCGATAACGACCCAACTCAAAAAGCAACTTATGTTGCAGGAAATACTTATACTAATGGTACTGGATCTTTAACGGGTACCGTAATCTATGTAGGGACAAATTTAACAGTTATTGATACTGGTTTGACACCTTCAACTACTTATTATTACAAAGTTTACACTTTTGATCAGGCCTATAATTATTCTGCAGAATCTTCTGCAAATGGAGCTACTATTTCAGGTGTTGTAGTGGATAATACACCTCCCAACAATCCTGGAGCTGTTACAATATCAAATCAAACGATTTCAAGTTTAACTACAAGTTGGGTTGCCGCTTTAGGTGGAGTAGATGGTGGAGGCTATTTGGTTTTACGCTTTACGGGAACTCCTGATGCTGATGCCAATCCAGTTCAAAAAACATCTTATGCAGCTGGTGATAGTATTACTAATTTAGGGTCTACAACTCCTAAAACAGCAAAGGTTGTTTATGTGGGTACTGATTTAACTTGTAGTAATACTTTATTAACAGAAGCTAATAATTATTATTTTAGAGTGTTTACTTTTGATCAGGCCTACAATTATTCTGGAGCCTCTTCTGTAACAGGAAGAACATCAGCTCAATTAGCAACTCCTGTTGCTGGTTCTGGATCTACGCCAACAGATACTGGTTTTACAGCAAATTGGGGAACGGTTACTTCTGCTACTGGATATAATGTGGCTATTTACAATAGTACAAATACAACTAGTACAATAGTTGGTTGGACTGTTTCAAACGTAGGTACTACATCTGCATTAACAGCAGATGTTACTTCTACTAATAACACTTCAAAAACACTATATCAAAATGCTTCTGGTTCTATTGATACTTCCGTTTCAGGAAACCCAAGTACTGGATTTGCTGCTAGAGGTGCCACTTATTATAGTACTGCTTTGATCTCTGGTACAGAGGGTCAGCCCGATGCAGTTTATGGCACACCTAAAGCTTCCCCTGATAAATATTGGCAAGTTGAAGTAAATACAGTTGGGTATAAAAATGCTACCATATCTTCTGATCAATATTCTACTTCAACAGGTCCTAGAGATTGGAAATTACAATATAGTAGTACTGGTACCACAGGAACTTTTATGGATTTAGTTCCAACTATAACTCTAGGTAGTGCTGTTTGGAATAATACAGTAAGTAATATAGCTTTACCAGCTTCATGTCAAAATAATCCTTCAGTTGTTCTAAGATGGTCTCAAACATCATTTACAAATACAAGTGGATTAGAAATGACAACCCCTTCAACGGGTGGTACTAGTAGAATAGATAATATCCTAGTTAAAGGAGAAAAATTAGATCTAGTTAGTACAGTTGCAGCTGTGGGTAATGCTACATCTTCAATTGCAATCACAGGTTTAGTTGGTGGTACCTATTACTATGATGTAGTAGCAACCGGAACATCTACAACAAGTGGTTCAGGTGTTGTTTCAACTTATGTCAACTCAGCCAATTCGAATGTGATGCAAGGGGCTACACTGACGCCTTTAACGGCTCCTGTGGCAACCGCTGCGAGTAATCCTACTGAATCTGGTTTTACTGCTAACTGGGGTGCTGTTGCTGGTGCTTCTGATTATAGGTTTTATTTGTATGCTACTCCTACACAATCTGATATTGTAGGTTGGAATTTTGATACTAACCTTGTGGCAACTACTACATCTACCAATAATACTACAAATGCTGTAGTGCAATCAAAAGGAACTGCCACGGTTGCACCAGTTGCTTCAAACACCTGTGTTACTGGAACGTCTTCAGTTTGGACACCTGTAAGTGGTGCTCCTTCCAATTCTAACTGGGAAATACAGGTAAATACCTTAGGATATTATAACACAACCGTGTCTTCTAAACAATATGCTTCTCAAGCTGCAACGGCAGCTCGTGATTTCAAAGTGCAATATAAAATTGGAGCGAACGGAACGTATGCTGATGTTCCTTCAGCTACTATAATTGTTGCTAAAGATTGGACTACGGGTGTATTAAATAATGTTGCTTTACCAGCTGAATGTGATAATCAACCTCTGGTATATCTTCGTTGGATTAATTACACCACCTTGGCTACCGATGGAATTAATACCATTACGGCAGGGGGTATTTCTTTGGATGACGTATATGTAAGAGGAAGAAATTTGTCTCTTCAAAGCGGATATCCAGTTACAGTTTCACAAACTTCTAAGGTGCTTACTGGTCTAGCTCAAGGGAATTACTATTATAACGTAATAGCTAGAGGAGATAATATTACCACTTCTAACTCTATTAATTCGAATCTTATCGGTGCTGTTGTGTACCTCCCTTCTACAGAAGCTAATTTTAGGTCTACTGCTTCAGGAAATTTAACTAGTACAGATATTTGGGAGTACTATAATGGTGCTACATGGGTTACAGCTACTTCGGCTCCTTCAAGTACTAATAATATTACAATCTCCGCTGGACATACCATTGCTTTAGTGGGTAACTTTACCGTAGGTACCGGAAAAACATTAACTGTAGCAGGTACTATTAATTTAGCGGGTAATGTAATTTCAGGAGGGGGTAGTTTTGTATTAAACGCAGCGGCTTCATTGAAATTAGGAAACAATGTTTCTATTGCTGCAGCTATTACTACCACTACTTCGACTTTAAATGCTGCTGCGAATTACTTTTATGATGGTACAGTAGCGCAACACACAGGTGGTTTGCCAGCTTCCATAATAAGTACTTCAACGGCTAATGGTAGTCAAAACTACACCTCTACACTTACAGGAAACATTACTGTGTCTAATCCTGAAGGTGTAACTATGAATCAAAGTATTAGATTAAATACACCAGGTACTTTAACAGTAAAAAGCACTGGTAAGCTTTTGTTTGGAGATGGAAATGTTGCTTCAGGGACTATAGCTTCTAATACCTATAATTCAGGAACCTATAATTTAACAGGTACAGGTTCATTTGTTGCAGAATCTGATTGTACTCTTGTAATTACATCAAGTAAAGGTATTTCAGGAACAACTGATGGTAATATTAGAACATCTACTGCTCGTACTTTTGGCTCAGGTATCAACTTTGTTTTCGCTAAAAATGATGGATTTAATCCAATTAGTATTGGAACTTCTTTTTACAATGGCGATATTAATCCTGCAACGGGTATTAAGAATTTGACAATTGATTGTCCTTATGGTGTTTATTTTGCTTCGACCTATACAGGAACTGCAAATACAAATGCTTCTGGATTTGTTACTACACTTGCTTATACAGGAGGAAATGACATTACTGTAAATGGAACATTAAATTTTGTTTCGGGTAAATTATATACGGGTGATTATGTAACGGTTGCTACCAACTCTGTTCCAGCTGTTGTTGTTAATTCAGTTGATTATTATCCAGTTGTTTCTTTAGTAATAACTCCAAAAAACACTAATACTAAAACTATAATTATTGGCGCTTCAGGAACTATAACAGGTGCTAGCTCAGTAAATGGTTGGGTTGTGGGTAACTTGAAAAAAGTAACAACTTCTGGAAGTTCACCTTCTTTTAATTATGCTATTGGAGATGCTTCTAAATATAGTCCTATAGCATTAACTTTCTCAGGAAATACTTCAGCTGATGGAGAATTAGCTGTTAAATCGTATCCAATAGCTTTATCAAATCTAGCAGATTCAGGTATCGATAACACTAAAAAAGTAAATAGATATTGGTCGTTAACGAATACTAATTTGGCAGGTTTTGGAACATATGAAGCAACTTTCAATTATGCAACTACTGACAATGATGCTGGTACAACCGCTTCAAATTATGTAGTGCGCAGATATGATAATAGTACATGGAATACCACAACAATTTCAGGTACACCTACTACTTCGGCTACAACTGCCTCTGGAATTACTGGGTTCGGAAATTTTGCCATTGGACAAAGCAATACTGCTGCGCCATTAGCTTCTGATCAAAGTTTTTGTGGTAGCGCTACCGTTGCCGATTTATTACCAGCTTCAGGAACATCTTTTAAATGGTATTCAACTTCAACTGGAGGAACAGCTTTAGATGCTGCTACAGCATTAGCTACAGGTACTTATTATGTGTCACTTTCTTATGCAGGAATCAGCGAAACTTCAAGAACTGCAGTTGCAGTTACTGTAACTGCAAATTCTAATGCAAGTGTAGTAAATGTTAGTTCAATAGCTGCTTTACAAACCGCAGTTGATAATTCTAATTGTGGAGATATAATTATCCTTGCGGATGGACATTATACTGATACAACATTGAATATTAACAGAAGTAATATTACTGTTAAAGCAGCTACTAATGGTGGGGTTTATTTAGATGGTACGAATGATATCAATATCACTGGAAATTATGTGAAATTTAAAGGTTTCCAATTTAGATCTGGTGATATTGGAGAACTTTATTTAATTCAAGTTTCAGGAAGTCATAATACTTTATCACAATTAAACTTTGATGGTTATGCTGCTAAGAAGTTCATTGAAATTCAAGCAGGTTCTCAATACAACACTGTTGAGTATTCTAATATTAAAAAGTTATCAGATACCAATGTGAATGAATTAGGTTGTGCAATTCAAATTCATACATCCTATACAACACCAGGGTATCACAAAATTAGATATTGTTCTTTCCAAAATTTTGCTGGTACAGGCGGTGATTATGGAAATGAGCCAATCAGAATTGGTTTAAGTACAGAAAACGCTAATAAATCTAGATCTATAGTTGAATATTGTTATTTTAACAATACTGGCGATGGAGATAGTGAATCAGTTTCTATTAAATCTCAAGAAAACACAATACGTTTTTGTACGTTCACTAATCAACAAAATGCAATGTTAGTTTTTAGAAATGGTGATAATAATGTGGCTTATAGTAATTTCTTTATCAATGCAGGAGGAATTAGAGTGAAAGAAGCCAATAATATTTATTGTTATAATAATTATTTTGAAAACTCAGGAACAACAACTGGTTCTAATAATGCTGACGCCGTAACTTATGAATACGATACATCTTCATATCCAGTAGTTCTTAATAATATAAATTTTGTACATAATACTTTTTACAATTGTGCAGATATAGATTTTGGTGGAACTGGTGCTACAAATAATACTTGGGCTAACAACATCTTTAAAAAATCAGGTACTATTTTTAGTAATTCAAATGCTGGAACAACTTTTACAGGAAATATATATCAAGGAACTTTAGGAATTTCTATTGCTTCTGGTATGACTTCTGCTGATCCTCTTTTGGCATTAAATTCGGATGGTTATTATGGGTTGTCAACAGGTAGCCCTGCAATTGATGCATCAAGCTCAAACTATCCTGCAATTTTACACATACCAAATATAGATGATGATTCAAGTTTGTTGTTTGACGTTAGCGGTCAATCTCGTCCTTCTCTTGCAACTTCAAAAGATGTTGGATGTGATGAATTTACTACAGGAGCAATTACAAATCATCCTTTAGTAGTAACAGAAGTAGGGCCAACTTATTTAGATGGTCCATCTGCAGCAGCTCCAACAGCATCTGCGCAATCTTTCTGTATGTCAGGAACGGTTGCTAATTTAGTGGCAACAGGATCAGCTATCAAATGGTATAGCAGTGAAGCAAGTACATCAGTATTATCTTCTACTACGGCCTTAGCTACAGGAACTTATTATGCTACTCAAACTAGCAATAACATTGAAAGTGATAGAACAGCAGTTTCAGTAACTATCCAAGCATTACCTGCAAGTGCAGGAACAAATGGAAGTTTAATAATCTGTAAGGGTACAAGCGTAAGTGAGTCCTCATTATTTGCAGCTTTAGGCGGAACACCAGCAACAGGTGGAACTTGGTCAGCTACAACAGGAGAAGCAGGAACGTATACTTACACTCAAGCAGCTACTTCCCCTTGTACAACTCCTAACACAGCTACTGTTACAGTAACTGTTACTGATGGAATTGCAGTTCAACCTGTGGATACTAATATTTGTACTACAGCAACGACTTCTTTAGCAACTATTTCAGTAGTTTCTTATGGAGGAACTCCAACTTATGCTTGGCAATATGCCACTGCAGCAGCTCCAACCAATTGGATAACTATCACAGCAGCAAATGCAAGTACTATATATACTACTTATACTTCATCTGCTTTAAATATTAAGAAATCGACTGCTTTATTAACAGGAAACAAATATAAAGTTATCTTAACTAATGGTTATTGTGGAACGGTTACTTCAGATGTTGTTACTTTAACTGTAAATCCTATTACAAAAGCTACAGCTATTACAGCAAGTCCAGCAACAATTTGTACAGGTACGAGTTCAACTTTAACTCTAGCTACGGGATCAGTTGGAAGTATTCAATGGCAAAAATCAACTACCTCTGCAACAGAAGGATTTGAAAATTTTGACTCTGTTATACCAGCTACAACAGATATAAACGGAGTGGTGACTAAGTCAACAGGAGTTTTAACACAAGATACTTGGTATAAAATTGTATTTACAAGCGGAGCTTGTTCTACTTCAACATCTGCAGTAGTAAAAGTTACTGTAAGTTCAGCTTCAGCTGTAGGACAACTTTCAACCGCAGCAACTACAGTATGTACTGCAACAGGAACTACTCTTACGTTAGGAGCATCAACAGGAACAGTTGC
>CALPPS020000067.1 GCA_943325515.2 Flavobacterium psychrophilum | reverse complement strand
TGAGGATTGATTGGTCAAAGTTACAAAGTTTAGTTATAAGTTTCGGATGGAAAGTTTATAGTTCCAGAACAAATGTTATAAACCGCTACTCAAATCCCCAAATCCCAAATCCTAAATCCTAAATCCTAAATCCTAAATCCTAAATCCTAATTCCCAAATCCTAATTCCCAAATCCTAAATCCCAAATCCCAATTTCCAAATCCTAAATCCCAAATCCCAAATCCCAAATCCTAAATCCTAAATCCCAAATCCCAATTCCCAAATCCCCAAATCCTAAATCCCAAATCCTAAATCCCAAATCCCAATTCCCAAATCCTAAATCCCAAATCCCAAATCCTAAATCCCAAATCCCAAATCATAATTCCCAAATCCTAAATCCCAAATCCCAATTCCCAAATCCTAAATCCCAAATCCCAAATCCCAATTCCCAAATCCTAAATCCCAAATCCCAAATCCCAATTCCCAAATCCCAAATCCTAAATCCCAAATCCTAAATCCTAAATCCTAAATCCCAAATCCTAAATCCCAAATCCCAATTTCCAAATCCTAAATCCCAAATCCCAAATCCCAAATCTTAAATCATAATATATTACTTTTACACATGCAATTCTTCAACTTACATACCCACAAGTTTACTAACCAATCCAATACGGTGGAACTCGTCAACCAATATCCTTGGGCGTTTGATGACACTATTTCTCAGTATTCCATTGGCATTCATCCCTGGTATATAGACGAAAACCGATTGGCAACTGATTTGGCAACTATCGAAACCAAATTAAAACTGCCCGAATGTTTAGCACTAGGCGAATGTGGCTTAGATAAGCGCATCGACATTCCAATGTCATTACAAATAGCAGTATTTGAACAACAAATTGCCCTAGCGGAGCAATACCAAAAACCCTTAGTACTCCATCTTGTGGCAGCCTATGATGAATTAATTGCCATTAAAAAGCGACTAAAAATCTCAGTACCTTTAATCCTCCACGGATTTTCCAAGAATGAGCAAGTAGCCCAACAAATGCTTGACCATGGTTTTTATCTTTCCTTCGGGAAATATTTATTGCGAAATCCTGAATTGAAAACCGTCTTTCAATCGGTTCCCAATGATAGATTTTTTCTAGAGACAGATACTATTGAAGAAACTTTGGAAGAAGTATATAGTATTGCGTCAGAATACAAAGGCATGACTATAGAAGCCCTGCAACAACAAATAGCAGCTAATTATGAAAAGGTGTTTTTTAAAGTATAGTTGACTTTGTAATTTAGAGGATAAGGGAAAGGAGATAAGAATTTAGGATTTAATATTTAAAATTTAAAATCATAAACTTATAATAAATTCACAATTCTCTCATCGCTCATCTTTCTTCTTTCTTCTAGCCTCTTTCTTCTTTCCTCTAATTATACAACTTTCCTCTAAAATTATATAAGACCCCAAGTTGGAGTAACGGCTAATTTTGCATAAAAAATAACCCTTAACAACACCATCATGAAAACAATTTTTGCAACTCTGCTCTTAATAGGAGCAAGCACCGCAGCCCTAGCCCAAACCAGCAATCAATCAGACCAACAGGGCACTGACCAAGACAAAATGCAACAAGAAACACAACAACCAGCCCAGCAAGATGCAGAACGAAACGCAAGAGTAGCGGCTCAACGCGAACATAATGAAAGATTAGATCGAAGAACAAAAAAACGTTTAGCCAAAGCCAGAGATAAAGCGAAAGCCAAAGAAGTTTCTTTTTTTGAAAGTCCAGTTTTATAGTTTTGCTATATCATTCTCGAGTAGTCGGGAATAAACAATTTTCCTTATTTTTGCACTTTAAATTTCTAATTCCTAAATCCTAAATATAGAAATGGCAAAGTGGCAAGAAAGAGCCGAACTCTTATTCAAAAAAGAAGGATTAAATAATCTTAAAAGTGCTAATGTACTAGTAGTTGGGCTAGGTGGTGTGGGATCATTTGCTGCGGAGTTTTTGGCACGTGCTGGAGTAGGCAGCATGACAATAGTAGATGGTGATGTAGTAGATATTACAAACGTTAACCGACAATTACCAGCTCTGCACTCTACCGTTGGTATGTCCAAAGTACAAGTAGTAGGCGACAGACTTATGGATATAAACCCAGAACTAAACTTAACACGCTTAGAAGAATTCTTATCTCCAGAAAGAGCTATAGAAATTGTTACCCCTCACTATGATTATGTTTTAGATTGCATTGACAGCATTACACCCAAACTAAATTTAATAGTTGCTTGTAAAAGACAACGAGTCAAAGTAATCTCGAGCATGGGAGCAGGAGGGAAGATGGAAGCAGCAAAAGTAAAAGTATCGTGCATCAGCAATACCACAAATTGTCTTCTAGCAAAAACCGTTAGAAAACGTTTAAAAGAATATAAAATAGACAAACTGAAAGTGGTTTTCTCCTCAGAAATTCAAGATGAAAGCAGTTTAAAAATGACCGATGGGACTAACTATAAACGCTCGTTTTACGGAACTAACAGTTACATGCCTGGACTTTTTGGTTTGTATGCAGCAGAAACGGTGATTCGTCATCTTTTAAAAATGGAATAGTGTTTTGTAACAGTATTTGGTCGCAGAAATAATTATTCATAATTCGTAATTCGTAACTTTTAAATGATACAAACTGTAATATTTGACATGGATGGGGTAATAGTAGATACCGAACCGGTGCATCACTATGCCTATGACTTGCATTTCAAACAACTTAACATTCCTATTACTCCCGAAATGTATGCCTCGTTTACAGGTAATTCGACCAAGAATATCTTTGAACGCTTGAAAGCTGAGTTTAATTTAGAGGAAGATGTGCAAACGCTAGTAGAAACCAAACGCAACTTGTTTAATGACGCCTTTGATAGCAAACAAGATTTGTATTTATTAGATGGTGTGGAAGACTTAATCAAAGAGTTGCATGCTAATGGGATGCAGTTGGTTTTAGCATCATCATCAGCAACAGTAACTATTAATAGGATTTTTAATCGTTTTGGGTTACACCACTACTTTACCCATATTATTTCAGGGGAAGATTTTCCAAAGTCTAAACCACATCCAGCTATTTTTCAACATGCGGCTTTCTTAGCCAATACTCCAGTAGAACAATGCATCGTGATAGAAGATAGTACCAATGGTGTAGCAGCAGCCAAGGCAGCCGGTATTTATTGCGTAGGGTATGATAGTGTTAATTCTAAGTTGCAGGATTACTCCAAAGCTGATAAAGTAATCAGTCATTTCAATGAGTTGAGTTTTGATGTTATAAGAAACATCAATTAACCACCCCGCCCTTCGGGCACCCCACCAAGTGAGGGGAATTTACCACTTTTTTTTAGATTTTATTTAACTTTGTGGGTTGAAGGAAAAACTATCACGCCCTTCGGGCACCCCTCCAAGGGAGGGGAATTTACCACTTTTTTTTAGATTTTATTTAACTTTGTGGGTTGAAGGAAAAACTATCACGCCCTTCGGGCACTTCCCTATTATCGGGACAGGCTCCTAAGAGGAGCAGAATTTACAAGTAGTATTAAAGAAATTGCAACTTTGAACAAATTGATATACAGTTTGTTTTTCAGAATCTCACAAGAACAACAATAACAAATTGATATTCCCCTCCTTCGGAGGGGTGCCCGAAGGGCGGGGTGGCAATTATAGATACTTTAGATTTTTTAATATCTTTGAGTTTATTAAATCATTAGTAAAATACCCGCATGCTATTCCCCTCCTGAGGAGGGGTGCCCGAAGGGCGGGGTGGAAAATATCATAATCATGACACCTATTCTAACACATATAAAAGAAATTCCAATTAAACGAAATTTTGTTGAAAATTTACCTTTTAACATCAAATTAAAATCTCGGGCAAGAGCATTAAGAAAAGCTGGTAATTACTCAGAAGTTGTATTTTGGCAACAAGTGCATAAAGGTAAGTTTCACGCTATTGATTTTGATAGACAACGAATAATTGGCAATTATATTGTTGATTTTTATGTTAAGACTTTAGGATTGGTTATTGAAATAGACGGCGAAAGCCATAATGATAAAGAAGAATATGATGAAAAGCGAGAGGCTTATTTATTGTCTTTAGGATTAACCGTTTTCAGAACAAATGATTTTAATATATTACATGATTTAGAGAATGTGATGAAGGCGTTGGAGATTTTTATTATTGAGCATTACTGCTAGGAACCCACCCCGCCCTTCGGGCACCCCTCCAAGGGAGGGGAATTTTCCACTCTTTTTTTAGATTTTAATTTAACTTTTTGGGTTGAGGAAAAACCATCTACCCTTCGGGCACCCCTCCAAGGGAGGGGAATTTTCCACTCTTTTTTAGATTTTATTTAACTTTGTAGGTTGAAGGAAAAACAACACCCCTTCAATGACTTCTCTATATGTAGGGATGGGTTCACCAAAGGGGTGTTAATTAAAGCCAGAAGATTTTACTTTACATCAACTTTCATGTCTTTACTGTTGATTTTAACACCGTTACTGTCTACTTTCACAGATGTAGCATCTTCAGTTTTTACGGTATCTTTAACGATTACCGTTTCTTTCTCAATTGTGTTTGTTTCAACGCTATCTGTTGTTTTCTCTGTACCTTGTTTACAAGATAACAATACCATCACTGAAAAAAGCAGGATACTTATAGAACTTGTTTTCATAATATTTTTTTTAAAAGATTAATACTAAAGTTACGCTTAAATTAAGCAACTAATCTTATAAAAATCAATTAATTATCCAACAGCTTTTTTATATTCTAGTAAACAACGTTCTCTGGCTTCTTTATGATCTACTATTGGTTGAGGATAATCATCAGTATTAAACTCGGATATCCATTTTTTGATGTAAATTAAATCTTTATCAAATTTCTTGATTTGTTCCGTTGGATTGAAAATTCTAAAGTAAGGAGCAGCATCAACACCACTGCCTGCAGCCCATTGCCAGTTGCCTACATTGCTGGATTGTTCGTAGTCTAGTAGTTTAGTAGCAAAATAAGTTTCGCCCCATCGCCAGTCAATAAGTAAGTGTTTGCACAAAAAACTAGCCGTAATCATTCGTACACGGTTGTGCATGTGTCCAGTGGCGTTTAGTTCTCGCATACCAGCATCTACAAAAGGATAGCCTGTTTTTCCGTCACACCATTTTTTAAATAAAACTTCGTTATTATCCCATTGTATTCCATCATATTTTGGACGGAAACTCGATTTGTTTGTGTGAGGAAAATGCCAAAGGATTTGCATAAAAAACTCGCGCCATATTAATTCTTTAAAGAAAGTTTCGTTTTTACTTTCAATAGCTTTGGCTATCATTTTCCGAATGGAAACAGCACCAAAGCGAAGATAAATGCCGAGATAAGAAGTTTTATTCAGTGCAGGAAAATTGCGTGTAGCTTCGTAATTATCAATTAAAGAATTGGAAATATCGAAAGGTGTTATTTTTATAGTAGAAGTTTTGAAACCTATATCACTCAAACTTAAAAAAGGGTAGGAGTGAATTATTATTTCATTAAGTAAGTCATCTGATTTATAATTTATTAACTGTATCTTCTTAAAGTTTTCTTTCCACTTGTTAGCGTAAGGTGTATAGACCACATAAGGCGTGTTGTCGTCTTTAACAACTTCGCTTTTTTCGAAAATTACTTGGTCTTTACTGGTTTTGAATGCAATGTTATTTTCTTTAAATAAATGATACAAATCCAAATCTCTTTTGCGAGCATAGGGTTCGTAATCGTGATTAGTATAAACGGTAGTAATATTATTTTCAGCTATCAGTTGCTGAAAAGTTGTAAAAGGTTTACCCTGAAAAACAGCTAATGATTTCCCAATTTCTAGAAGTTGCTTTTGAATTTTTTCTAATTGTTGATGAATAAAAGTAACCCGTGCATCGTCTTTTGGCAATTGGGCAAGTATATCTTCATCAAAAATAAATATAGGCAGTACCGATTCACCACTTTGCAAGGCATGAAACAAACCTACATTATCCTCTAATCGCAAGTCACGTCGAAACCAGAATATGTTCATGAAGTAGATTTAGACATTTACTAATAATGTAGACATGCCACCATCAACATGGAAGATTTGTCCAGATATCCAACTGCTTTTATCGCTCAATAAGAAACTAGCCATTTGCGCCATATCTTCAGTGGTTCCAACTCTTTTTAAAGGATGGCGCAGTCCTGACTTTTCTTTTTTCTCATCATTACTTAAGAATTTTTCTGCTAAGGGAGTATCCGTTAAAGAGGGAGCAATAACGTTGACTCTTATTTTTGGAGCATATTCTGCTGCCAATGCTTTTGCAAAACCTTCAATGGCGCCTTTTGCAGCTGCAACACTAGTGTGAAAAGGCATTCCCATACTTGCAGCAATAGAACTAAATAGTACTATGCTGGATTGTTCTGCAGCACTCAAATTTGGTAGGATGGATTGAATAACTTTAACCATACTGATAAAGTTAATTTGCATATCAGCTTCAAAAGTTTCAATTTTCAGTCCTCTAAATGGACGAAGATTAATGCTTCCGGGGCAATACACAAATCCATGAATTACATCGGGAAGTTGGGTAGTATCCAAAGTATCCGTCAAGGCATCAAAAGGAATGTGAGTAACATTCATTTCAGCTATATTTTCGTTTGTCCTTGAAGCGATAAAAACTTTATTTTCGTTTTGTAATTCTTTGGCTATGGCTAGTCCGTTACCATATGAACCACCTATTAAGAGTACATTTTTCATTTTATTGTTGTTTAAATTCTCCAAACATTTCTATTAATTTCTTTCTTCTGTATTCAAATATTTCATTCAATTTTGGCTTAACTAGAAAAGGATGCACTAATTGACCTAAAATTCCCATAGGAACTTTATAATCCACAATATCTTCCATTTCTACACCGCCTTCAATTTCCTTGATAAAATGTTTGTGATGCCACAAAGCATAAGGTCCAAAGCGTTGTTCGTCGACAAAATATTTTTTATCAACAACATGTGTTATTTCTGTTACCCATTTGGCTGGAATTCCTAAAACAGGAGTTACAATATATTGAATAATTTGACCTGGAAACATTGGTCTATCAGCGCCAGATAGAATTTTAAAACCCATATACTCAGGTGTTATTTTTTGAAGATTTTTTGGGTCAGATAATAAATCCCATGCTTCATCAATAGTTATAGGTAAGTTTTGTTTTGTATGTAATCTGTAAATTTTCATTATTTAACTATAATTTTCGTAAAATTAGTCAAATTGTTTAATCTATTTTTTAAAATAATAAACAAAATCTATTTTTATGTTATTCTTAACATTTGACATCTTATAGTCTTTGTAAATTTGGAAAAACATCTAAAACTCTTTTTATGAAAAAAATTATTTTTATAGTAGCCATAACCATTGCTAATTTTGTAACTAATGCACAAGTAAAAACAC
Organism: Flavobacterium psychrophilum; assembly: GCA_943325515.2. GTDB lineage: Bacteria > Bacteroidota > Bacteroidia > Flavobacteriales > Flavobacteriaceae > Flavobacterium > Flavobacterium psychrophilum_R. Next base: position 6,628 of record CALPPS020000067.1, on the reverse strand, counting down.
CATCGCCAAGTCCACATGCGTCTTTGACACAAACTGTTGGTTTGACAGAGGTAATGGTAGATTATTCAAGACCCAGTGCTAAAGGCAGAACTATATTTGGGGATTTAGTTCCTTTTGGTAAATTGTGGAGAACAGGTGCCAATGCTAATACAATAGTGACTTTTAGTGAAGATGTTGTAATCAAAGGGACCACTCTGAAAAAAGGAAAGTATGCTTTATTTACTTCGCCAAAAGCAGATATGTGGGAAGTAATTTTCTATACTGATACTGACAATTGGGGAACACCAGAAAACTGGGATGCCAACAAAGTAGCGTTGAGCACTTTTGTTGATCCTATTGCTTTAGGAAACAATGTTGAATCATTTACAATTTCAGTTAATAATTTGACTAATGATAGTGGGACTCTAGATATTTCTTGGGAAAAAACTATGGCGTCTTTAAAATTTGAAGTGCCTACTCAAAAAATGGCTATGGCAAGTATTGACAAAGCTTTATCAGGACCATCAGCAGGTGATTATTTTTCATCGGCTCAATACTACTTACAATCTAATGGTGATTTAAATAAAGCGCTAGAATATGTAAATAAAGCCTTGAGTATGGCAAAAGCAGGAGAGGATATTCCTTTTTGGCATTTGAGATTAAAATCGTTAATCCAAGCTAAATTAGGAGATAAACCAGGCGCTATTGCTACTGCAAAATTATCATTAGCTAATGCTGAAAAAGCTAAAAACGATGACTACGTAAAAATGAATAACGATAGTATCAAAGAATGGAGTAAAAAATAATTTACTTTAAAAAATTAAAAAGGAACCACGAACTCAATAGAACTCGTGGTTTTTTTTATAACATTATTTTTGATTTTGTATTGGAGCCCAATTGTAATAGCATCGATAGCACTACGGTCAAAGTTGCTCCGATAAAATTTAACCACAAATAACCCAGTTTTTCCTGTCCGGTTGGATAAATATGAATAGTGTAGTAATAGATAAAAAAAATGGTAGTTTGACTGATTACAGCTCCCCAAAATATAGCATTAGCTTTCACGAATTTGATGTAGAAACCAACTAAGAAAACCCCTAATACTGTTCCGTAGAAAATAGAACCTACTATATTCACTAACTGTATGAGGTTTTCAAATAGTGTACCCACACAAGCAAATAGAATGGCTATTACACCCCAAAGCAAGGTGAAATACTTGGTAGCATCAACATAATGTTTATCTGATTTTTCACCTTTTACATTTCTTTTATAAATATCTATAGCCGTTGTGGATGCCAATGCTGTCAATCCAGAAGCTGAGGAAGACATGGCTGCTGATAAAATCACCGCTAATAATAGTCCTATTAAACCTGAAGGAAGATAATGTAGGATAAAATAGATGAACACATAATCCTTATCGTTGGTTTCCGCTTTGCTATCTACTTTTTCAATGATTTCTTTAGCTTGTTCATGCAAATCTTTTTCTTTGCCCGAAAGTGAAATTAATTTCTTTCTCAAAATAGGGTTGTCATAATTTTGATTGAGATGATCAATATATAGCAAATTGAATTCCTTTTTTTCTTCGGATAATTGTGTTAGTTGGTTTTCTAGCGAATGGTAATCTGAGGCATATTTAGACTTTTCGATAGCGTCTTTATTCACAGGATTAAAATGTAGTGGCACAGGATTGAATTGGAAGAAAACGAATACCATTACCCCAGTTAATAGAATAAAGAATTGCATAGGCACCTTTAGAAAACCATTCATAATTAAACCCATTTGGCTTTCTCTAGTTGACTTCCCAGAAAGGTATCTTCCTACTTGAGATTGATCAGTTCCAAAATAGGATAACATCAAAAAGAAACCACCCGTTATACCGCTCCAAAAGGTGTAGCGATTTTCTGGGTCAAAAGAAAAATCAAGGATATTCATTTTATCATTGGCACCAGCTATATGTAATGCGTTGGAAAATGTCATATCATTGGGTAGCAAATGTAAAATAAGGAAAAAGGTAATAAACATACCGCTCATTATTATGAACATTTGTTGTTTTTGGGTCACGTTTACGGCTTTTGTTCCTCCTGCAAAAGTATAAATCATGACTAAAATCCCTATGATGATGTTGAGCAATGTTAAATTCCAGCCCAAAACTGCCGATAGAATTATAGCTGGTGCATAAATGGTTAATCCTGTTCCTAATCCACGTTGGATTAAAAACAAGATAGCAGTAAAAGAGCGCGTTTTTAGGTCAAAACGCTGTTCGAGATATTCGTAGGCGGTAAACACTTTTAGGCGATGGTAAATAGGTATAAAAGTCATACTGATAACCACCATAGCAATAGGCAATCCAAAATAAAATTGCACGAATCCCATACCGTCATGATAAGCTTGTCCTGGTGTGGAAAGAAAAGTTATAGCGCTTGCTTGAGTTGCCATGACTGACAAACCCACTGTCCACCAAGGTGTTTCTTTGTTGCCTAAAATGTATTCTTCTACATTTTTGCTTCCTTTAGTTTTATACACCCCATAAAAAACAATGAAAAGTAGCGTTACTACTAAAATAATCCAATCAAGCTGTTGCATATCAAAAGAATAATTGCATTAAGAAAAAAAAGATTATAATGTAAATAGCATTGGCAATTAATAACCAAGTATAACTATTTTTCCAAAGAGATTTTTTTTCTGTTCTCATATTATTTTCCTATGGCTATTATGTTGGCTAATAGTCTAAATGCTCCAGAAACTCCTTCAGGTAATTCCCTAAAGAAACTTATACCAGTATAGATATAATTTCCTTTTCCATATTTAGCAACTAGTAAAGCACCATCTTTGGGTTTTTCGCCTTTATCATTAGCAGATAGAATAGGAGTGAAGTTAGCATCCCATTCACTTGGATAATACAATCCTTGTTCTTGTTTCCACCCTTTAAAATCTTCTTCGGTAATTTTATTAGGGTAATTTAACACAGGATGATTGGGTGCTAAAAATCGAACTTCCGCGTTTTCTTCGGTCACTCTATCACGTGATATTTTCAAAGGAAACGGTGACATGTCTTTGGTTACCAAATCATCTAAGGTATTGTATTGTACAATCATGGTTTTGCCATTTTTGACAAAATCTAATAAGATGCTTTGTTTGTAGGCTAAGGAATTAACCACATTATAGGCTCTTATTCCTGTCATCACTACATCAAAGCTGCTCAGTCTTTCTGTAGTTATTTCTTCTGGTTTTATAATACTCACTTCATATCCCATTTGCGTTAAGCTTTTTGGCACTTCATCGCCAGCACCCATGATGTAAGCAATTTTTTCATCTTTGGTTTTGATTTTTAGTCGAATACCTTTGGCCTCTGCTGGTTTTAAAACCATTTGTTTGTAAATGTGTGGATAGTTGATGTCGATTTTCTCTTGGTCATAAATTTGCCCATCAACGGTTACGATGCTTTTAATATTGATTTCGCTGGCTTCTTTGGAAGGGGAAACGGTAAATACAACTAATACTTCTTGTCCCTTTTTGTCAATAGTAAACGGAATTTCAGTAGGAGAAACTTCCCAGTTTTGAGGAACATTTAGTTTCACGTTTCCGCTAACAGTATCTTTTCCAGCTTTTACTTTTACAGTAACTAATTTACTTCTGTCGCTGTTAAAAATATATACTTTCTCAGCAAAAGAGGAAGATGTCACAGGAACTATATCTAGCGGTTGATAGACTTCACCTTTGACATCATCGTTGTATTTGTAAATTACGTTTCGTTCAAATGGAATATTTACACCATTAATTTCGATTATAAATTCTATTTTTACTTGTCGCAATACATCAGGAATACCGATATTTTGTTGATTATCCACACGATACATTCCAGTTGTTCCATCTTCGTTAAGCCAATAAGGATTGGTGTAGTTAAATATATTTGATTGAATATTTAAATTAATTTCATTTGAATTTGAAACATTATTTTTTAAATCTATAGTTCTAAAATCGAATTCATTTTCTGGATTTGAATTAATCCCTTTCCATTTCATTGGAATGGAACTTCGGTTTATAGCTTCCAATTTTACTTTGATATCACTTCCCAAAGTAGCTTCTTGTACCTCAGAAACAGCTTCTAAATACAAACCAGCACAAGCCGCAATTATCTTTTTGATTTCTTCTGATTTGATGATTTTCCAATGTTTGTCGTCTAATTGTTGAATCATAACAAAGGCTTTGAACAATTCTGGAATTGAAGCAGATGGGTTTTTGAAATCAAAATTCTTTTCTACATTGGCTAAAATATCACCAATAGATTTACCCTTTTTCACTCGGTTCCATGTAGTATCAATGCCTTCAAAAAGATTGGTTTTGTCTTTAGGCATATCGCCTTTAAGAAATTCCAAATATTCATCTTCTTCACCACGAGTTCCCGTAGAACCAAACCCTTGTGACTGATGACGGCTACGGCTGAGTGCTGCAATTTCTTGATTGGATTTCCCTAAAGAGGGATAATAAGTTCCAATTTTCATGTTTATTAGATTGGTTTTATCGGCAGCTTCAAATTTTTCTTTACTACCATAAAACCACCACGAAGTATTAAAAAACAACCGTTTTGGTTGCCAAGTCGTAACATATTGCAGTTGGTTAGGGAAAACGGTAGCATCATTAACCTTGTCAAAGGCTTCAAAACTTAGCATAGCAGAGGAAGTATGATGTCCGTGAGTAGTACCCGGAGAACGATGATCAAAACGGTTGATAATCACATCGGGTTGGAATTTGCGAATAGTCCAAATAATATCGCTTAACACTTGATCTTTATCCCAAATTTGTAGCGTCTCATCAGGATTTTTAGAAAATCCAAAATCGTTAGCACGCGAAAAGAATTGTTCGCCACCATCAATTTTTCTTGCTTCTATAAGTTCTTGTGTGCGAATTAATCCAAGTAATTCTCTCAATTCGGGACCAATTAAGTTTTGTCCACCATCGCCACGAGTTAGCGATAAATAGCCAGTTCGTGCATTAACTTGATTGGATAAATAGGAAATTAATCGTGTGTTTTCATCATCGGGATGTGCAGCAATATAAAGAACTGAGCCAAGAAAATTCAGTTTTTTTATTTGGTTATAAATGGCAACAGCGTCAGGTTTTGCTGGTTGTTGTGCCTCTACAATTTGAAAAATAAAGGCAAAAAAAACAAAATAAATAGTGAGGTGCTTTTGCATGTTTACAACTTTAATGTGCAATAGCTTCAAATATACAGATTAAATAAAAAGGAGTGATTTATTTATTTTGTTTTTAACAAAATCTATTCAATTTGAGGAGGTGTTAGCTTTAGAAAATCTTCCTTTAGCATTGTATGGATACTTTTTTTTATGGATTTTTAAAAACTGTTGAGGGTTTTCTTCGTCAAAGTCGGTAATGATAACTTTAGTTTTATTAAACAATGAATATCCACCATAATTTGTTGGTAATTCTTCAGCAGTTTGCCAATCACCATCTTCAAAATAGTAATAAACCATTTTTAAATTATCAAAATAAGCTTCAAGATTTGGATAATAATAGTAGCGGATAAAACAATTTGTTTTTTTGTCTATAGGTAAGGATGCTTTAGACTTATTTGTATTTTGTGAAAAGGAATAGGCAGAAGTAAATAGGATACACAAAAATAATGATAATTTAAATAATTTCATAATTTTTTAGATTTAGTAATTAACAAAATAACTTAAAAGAATTCATAGTAACTTGTATTAAACCACTACTAATATAGTGAAAAATTCAATTGATTTTAAAAAAAAATAAGGGAATAAATACATACTCTTTTTTTAAAGTTTTAATTAATCGGATCTATTTGAAATGTCATTCTTGTCGCTTTCTTCTCTAGTATCTTTAGGAATTACAGTGTTATCACCATCATTAAAGTTGATAGAAGAGGTTGAGTTGTCATAATGATAATGAGGAATTTTAATTTTGTGCCACTCAAATGTTTTTGGTAAATCATCACCCATTAAATAACCCCAAGGTTTCATAGTTTCAACACGATCAAAAATTACTTTAAATATAGCAATGATTGGTATGGCTAAAAACATACCCGTGATACCACCTAAAACATTTCCTATGATGATGCCAATAATAGACACTAACGCATTGATCTGAACCTTTGAATTGACAAATAATGGCACAAGAATATTGTTGTCTATCAATTGCACAATGATATTCACAATAATTACTCCAAATATGATTGTTAAATCAGTTGAGCCAGAGAGTGAAACTAAAATACTGATTACGCCAGCGACCAATATACCTATATAGGGAACCAAATTTAAAATACCTGTAATCATACCTAACAGAATAAAATACTCAACACCTATAATATATAGACCAATAGTGGTTAAGATGGATACACCTATCATTTCTAATATTAAACCTACTACATAACTTTGTACTGCAATTTTTATATGTACTAAAACGTCTCTAAGATTTTTGTGGTATTCAGGTTTAAATAATTTACACAAAAAAGTAATAAAATGATTTTGGTAAAGTAAAAATAGAAAAGTATAAATCGGTATTAATGTCATAGTTAGCAATATATCGGTAAAAGAACTCAATGAGCTTCCAACAATAGCTTTTCCATTATCCAAACTACCTTTAGAGGCATTGTTCATAATTGTTTTTTGTT
>CALPPS020000066.1 GCA_943325515.2 Flavobacterium psychrophilum | reverse complement strand
TACTAGCTTGAGTCCAGGAGTGGATTACTACTATAAAGTTTATTCTGTTGATAAAGCATTCAATTATTCAGATGAAAGTACTACAAGCACACCCGTGCAATCATTAGCAACTACTTATTATTATAAAGGTTTAGGATTATTGACAGATGTTGCTAATTGGGGATTAAATACAGACGGAACTGGTACTACACCAGCCAATTTCTTAGATGCTTCTCAAGTGTTTGAAATTAGAAATACTTCTGCAGTAACACTAGATGGTATATGGACAGTTGGAACAGATCCTGCCAACGGAACAAAAGTGCGTTTAGGGAATACAGATCAAGCTGCCATTATACTTACTATAAATTCAGGAGCATCAATTGGTCCTGCAGGAACAGGAAATCTCGATGTTATGACTCCATCTTCTGGAAAACAGACTGTCATTTACAAAGGAACTACCGCACTTTCATTTGGAAACATATTTGATACTAATCTAGAAGTTATCTATGATGGTGTTGCAGTTTCATCTGCTACAACTAAAAGCTTTGGGACAGTTTCGCTTGTTAACTCAGCCAATGTAACATTTACAGCTACTCCTATTATTAAAAACCTAACCGTTGATGAAAGCTCAATACTAGTAGCACCAACTAGTGCAACATCTTATATTACAATTCCTGACGGAGGTTCAGTCAACATAAATGGAACTGTAAAAGTGCCTAAATTAACCGGTTTCGTTTCAAGTGGAGAAACTCCAAGTAGTAACGGTGCGGATATTCAATTTGTTGGAACTGAAAATCTTACTTTAGGAGCTAATAGTACAGTAGAATATATTCGTTCAGCTATTGGTGCTCAAACAGTTACAGCAAGATCAGATTATAAAAATCTAATTTTGAGTGGAACAACTCCAAAAACTATTAATGGACCTACAATTGTTTCGGGTATATTTACAATAAATCAAACAGCACCGGCTACAGCAGTCACATTAACTGGGGACTTAACTATAAATGGAACACTTTCTTTTATTTCAGGCAAAATTACCACAGGGATTTCTTATGTAATTTTAGGGGATTCAGGAAGTGTAATTGGAGCGGGTTCAGCATCAGGATGGGTTGTTGGTAATTTGAAAAAACAAACAGCTTCTGGAGCAAGCCCTACCTTTAATTATGCTATTGGAGATTCAAATAATTATACTCCTCTAGCATTGACTTTTTCAGGAAATACAACTGCAGCAGGCGGATTAACAGTTAGAGTCAATATCGGTGATCATGTCGCTATTGCTACTTCAGGTCTTGATGCCACTAAAAGTGTAAATAAAACTTGGACTTTAGAAAATGATGTATTGTCTGGTTTCGGAACCTATAATGTTGCATTTTCTTATACAAATGCTGATATTGATTCAGGTTCTACCCCTGAAAATTATCTTGTTAAATTGTATGATGGCGTAAGTTGGTCTACTATTTCAACTTCAGGAATTAGTACTGATATATCTTCTACCGCAACTGGTATTTCAACTTTTGGAGATTTTGCAATAGGTGAAATAGATGCATCATTAGGTATTAATAATTCTAATTCCAATTCCTATTCACTATTTCCGAATCCTACAAGTGACGGGATACTATTTATAAAGGATTTTAACAGCTCTGATATGTCTGTAGAAATTTATGATTTATTAGGTAAAAGAGTATTTACCTCGATTAAAAATATAGATAAAGTTGATATTCGACACGTTAATTCAGGAATGTATATTGCCAAAATTAAAACAGAAAATGGAATTAAATTTCAAAAGATAATATTTAAAAACAATTAATTTACTGTCAATTTTATTTAAAATATTTACGATATGAAACAATTCCTTAAATACTTTTTACCACTATTTTCGTTGTGTTTACTATTAATTTTTTTTTCTTGTAGTACAGAAGATGTGAAACCAATTCCACCTTCAATAGGAACTTTTTCTGTACCTTCAAAACGTATTGGTAGCGCACCATTTGAGTTAACTACTCCCTCATCCAATAGTGCTGGTACTTTTACTTATACATCAGCTGACACTTCAATAGCAACTGTAAGCGGTTCAACAGTTACGGTTGTTGGTATTGGATCTACAACAATAACAGCAACACAAGCTGCAAATGCAGGTTACGGTTCAGGAACAATAACTGCTACTTTTACAGTCACAGAATTAGAACCTCCTACAATTGGAATTTTTAATGTTCCGTCTAAAATGATTGGAAGTCTGCCATTTCAGTTGACAGCCCCGGCATCAAATAGTGGCGGATCATTTTCATACACGAGTAGTAATAATTCCGTTGCTACAATAAGTGGTACAACAGTTACAGTTGTTGGTATTGGAACTTCAATTATTACAGCTACTCAAGCTTCTTTTGGGACATTCGCTTCAGGTAGCGTTACTGCTAATTTTGTTGTTACTGCCAATATTCCAACTGCCAACATTGCTTCAGATAATTTTGATGCTGCTGCAGGAACAGCTTTAACGGGCAATGGATGGGTTGCTCATAGTAGCACTGCTACAAATCCTATTCTCATAACTTCTCCAGGTCTTACTTTTTCAAATTATTACGGTTCTGGAATAGGGAATGCGGCGAGTGTAACCAGTATTGGTCAAGATGTTTCTTTACAATTTTCATCAGTTGCTTCTGGAACGGTGTATGCTTCATTCCTTATAAAAGCAACTGCTTCACCATTATGTTTAGATCAATATTTCTTTGCATTTGGAAATAACAATACAACTGATACTGCTTATAGAGGTAAATTGATGATTAACCAAGATGCCTCAAATCCAACTAAATTCAAATTTGGGTTTGCAGCTAATTTGACAAATAAATTTTCTACTAGTCTCTACGATTATGGCACAACTTACCTTGTAGTTATAAAATACAAAATAGTAGATTCTACAATTACCAATAGTAATGGAAATATGGGTCGTGATGAAACAAGTCTCTATGTTTTTGATGCTACTTCAAGCTACCTAACTGAACCAAGTGTTCCAACTATTGGAATTGAAGACACTTCTTCAGTTGATATTCTCCCAGGAAGAGTGGTGCTTAGACAAGACAATACCAATTCTCCAAATGTGATTATTGATGGGTTGAGAGTAGACAGTTCTTGGAACCTTAGAAATTAATTTAATAAAGTTAGCTAGTAATAATGACAAATCTAAAGAAGGCAATAACTTTATTGGTTGTACTAATATCTTTTGTAGAATATTCAAACGCACAAGAAATTGAGCTAAACAAATACAAGTTTGGAGAGGGAATTAGTTTTTCTGGAAAAGACCGCAATTATAAAATGGAAATTTCTGGATATCTTCAACCTTATATCGAAAGTAAAAAGTATCTTGATAATGACGATGCTACTCTGTATAATAGAATGAGAATGAGAAGGGCACGTTTAAATTTCTCTGGAAGTTCAAAAAAAGAAAAAATTTCATATCGCTTACAACTTGATTTAACAGGTGGTGGGGAAGGAGATGCCTCTATAGGAAGTTTAATTTTTGATGCTTGGATAGGTTATGATTTGACAAAACGAATTAAACTAACTTTTGGACAAAAAGCAACTTCCACGGATAATCGTGAACTCGGAATGCGTTCTAATACTTTACAATTAGTTGAGAGAAGTCCAATATCTGGTGCCTTTGCGTCTATTCGTGAATTTGGATTTTTTGCCGAATCTAGCTATAAAATTTCCAAACAATCCTATATTAAGCCAGAGTTTGCTATTACCAATGGTGATGGAATTAATGTTTTCGGAAAAGATCATGGTGGATTAAAATATGGCGGTAGAATTGATTATTTGCCTTTTGGATTGTTCAATAATTTTGGGCAATACCGACAAGCAGATATAGAAAGAGAATTAACGCCGAAATTTGTAATAGGTGCTAATTATAGTTATAATGTTGGAATTAGCGATAGAAGAGGAAGTCAAAGTGGGACCATTCTATATTTAGACGCTCAAAACAAAGAATTACTACCCGATTATGTTAAACATGGTGTAGATTTTTTGTTTAAGTATAGAGGTTTTTCTTTATTAGGAGAATATATAAATGCTTCAACTAGAGTTCCAAGCGGCATTACACAAAGAGTAAAAGACAATGGTACTATTTCACTAGATTTTTTGGTCAATGGAATTCAAGATGTTGAAAATTACGTAAAAGGTAAAATGATGATTGGCGAAGGATATAACCTTCAAGGGGGTTATGTTTTTAAAAACCTTATTTCTATAGACGGACGGATTTCCTACTTCAAACCTGAAACAAATTCATTTTTGAATAACGGTACTTATTATAACCGCTCCAATTATTATACGCTAGGATTAACCAAATACTTAGCACGAAACTATGGCGCAAAAATACAATTGGATTGCACGTATATCAATGCCAAATCAGGGTCTAAAGATATAAATGGGAATCTAATTAAAGGCGATGAATTTTTAACTAGGTTAATTACTACTATTTCATTTTAAGCTCATGAATAAAAAATTCAAATATTTATTTTATACGTTTTTGTTTGTTCTCCCAATTTATGGGCAATTCAATCCACAAAATGATGAAATAACGAAAAAGTTTTTTCCTGACTCAGTATTGGATATTCATACCCCTGCATTTTCTAAAAAAGGGTTTACGAATTATGATGATATGATGCTTTATCTCAATAAGTTGGTTACCGAACATCCAAACGAAATTTCACTTTCCTTTATTGGCGAAAGCCAAAAAAACAAGAAAATTCCAATGGTTGTTTTGAATAAAGATAATGGAAATGAAAAAGTAAAAGTTTGGTTTCAAGGCGGACTTCATGGCGATGAACCTGCAGGAACGGAGACAATGCTTTTTCTGTTGGATAAAATTCTAAATGATCAAAATTATACTTATTTATTGGATAAAATAACACTCACAATTGTTCCAATGGCAAATATTGATGGCTATGAAAAGCAAGATCGTTATGCCGCTAATGGATTGGATTTAAACAGAGACCAAGTGAAATTAATGTGTAAAGAAAGTAATTTCTTGAAAAAAGCATTCAGTGATTTTGGAGCTGAAGTAGCAGTAGATTTCCACGAATACAGACCCTTCAGAAAAGAGTTTAATTTATTAGGTACAAATGGTATTTGTTCTATTTATGATGCTATGTTTATGTTTTCGGGTAACTTGAATCTGCCTCAAAATTTAAGAGATTATACGAAGAATGTTTTTGTAGGAAATGCCAAAAAAGTATTGGAGTCCAATAATTTTATTTTTAGAGATTACATTGCGAGCGTAAAACAAAATAATGAAGTGCATTTCAATCAATGCACTACTGAAGCGAGATCTAGTACTACTTCTTTTGCCTTGACTAATTGTATTTCGTCGCTAATTGAAATTCGTGGTGTAAACCTTCAAAAGACATCTTTTAAAAGAAGAATAAACACTACTTTCCTAATTGCAACTTCTTTTCTTAAAACAGTTTATGATGATGCAACTGTAATAAAAGAAGTCTTGAAAATTTCTAATAATGCGAATCCTGAGAACATTGTTGTAGTTGCTAATAAGCCACAGGAAACACAAACCATTAGAGCTATTGATTTAAAAGACAATACCGAAATAGCACTCGAGATCAAAGTTAATAACGCACTAAAATGCATTCCTGTATTAGAAAGAAAAAGACCATTTGGTTATTTAATTCTTCAGGAACAAAGAAATCTTGTGGACAAGTTAATAATACTAGGCCTTAAGGTGGAAGAACTTTCCGAGGATAAAAATGTAAAAGTAGAGTCCTATAATGTTACTTCAATTCGAGTTAATCCGGAAGAAGAAGAGGGTTTTAATGCTCAAAAAGTTGAAACAACGGTTTCTACAATAGAAAAATCCTTTCCAAAGGGAACTTTTATTGTCTATTTGAATCAAAAAAATGCCAAGATAGTCAACGAAGTATTAGAGCCCGAAAGCGAAAATGGATTTATAAAATTTGAAGTCTTAAAAATTAAACTAAACAATGAATTACCAATCTATAGATACTTAACTAATGAGAAAATATAACAATAAAATGAAATTAAATACTATTGCTACTGTTGTAATTATATTAATAGGATTTACTGGCTTGGCGCAAATTGACATTAAAACAGATTCTAAAGAATTTCAATTAGGAGACGGTCTGCGTTTTAATGTAAATGATGGGGAATATAAATTTAACATTAATGGATTTATTCAAGGCGCCCTAAAACATGAAAAAATTGATGGTTCTGATGCTACTAATTATATGAATACAAAAAACACCTATTTATCAATTTCTGGGAGTATGTATAAAGAAAAAGTATCATTCTTATTACAAAACAATTTCAGTAATGCAACACCACTTTTGGATGCATGGATAGCTTATGCACCAATTTCAAGTTTAAAAATTAGTTTTGGACAAAAACAAACTTTTACAAACAACAGAGAAATGACTTTTTATGAAGACAAACTTCAATTTGTAGATCGTGGTATTTTTAGTTCTGAATTTAGCAACTCGGGTCGTGAATTTGGAGTATTTTTTGAAAGTCAATTAGGTAAAAATACTTTTGTGATTAAACCAAAATTTGCCGTTACCTCTGGTGATGGTATTAATTCTTTTGGTGCCAATTCTACCGATGTAGATAAAGGAGGTTTGAAATACGGGGGACGAATTGATATACTACCTCTAGGTAATTTTAAAGCTGGTAACGACGGATATATTGCCGATTTATTGCATGAAGATAAAATTAAAATACTAGTTGGAGCCGCTTTTAGTTATAATAAAGGCGCTAGTAACAAAGTTGGTGAAGGTCATGGGGATTTTGTTTTTTATGACAATAATTTAAAAGAAAAACTTCCAGATTTTAGAAAATCATATGGTGATATTCTTATTAAATACAAAGGATTCTCATTTTTAGGTGAATATGTAAATTCATCAGCATTGTCATTAGAAGGTTCTTTTATAAATTCTACAGCTACAGCACCTTTATTTATGACAGAAATTAGCAACTATTTAGTTTTAGGAAATGGACTTAATATTCAAAGTGGATACGTAACTAAATCTGGATATTCTTTGGATATTAAATATGAAAAATTAACCAAAGAATTTAATAATAACTATTCCTTATTGTCTAATCAAGATGCCTTTACAATTGGATTTACCAAATATATTAAAGGAAATAATTTAAAAATCCAAACTTCAGTTACTTCTATAAATCTTGATCAATTCAATGCTACTTTAAATACTATTGAAAAGCGACAAAAAGTAACAGCACAGTTAAGTTTTCAAGTAGTTTTTTAATATACAATATTTAAAAAAATGAATTTCACTTCGAAAACGGAAAAAATATTTTTTTCAATTATTACCAATTTAACTTTTTGGGTTTTAATTGCAATTTTACTCGGAATTTTTGTTGGGCATAATCATCCTGATACAGGCGTTCGAATGAAAATTGTTGGTGATGGGTTTATTAGTATCATCAAAGTTTTTATAATTCCAATAATTTTCTTGACCATTGTATTAGGAATTGGTGGTATGGGCGATTTAAAAAAAGTTGGGAGAATTGGCGTAAAATCATTGCTTTATTTTGAAATTGTTTCGACATTAGCTTTAGCCATTGGAATAGTTGTAGGCTATTTGGCACAACCAGGAAAAATTGACAAATCAGGTTTAGACATTCAAGATGCGAGCAAATATACTCAAAGTTCAGGTGAAGGATTTAATTGGGTTTCTTTTTTCGTGAGCAATGTTACTCTTCAAGTTTTAATTGTTGCAATTATAGTTGGTATTTTACTGAATTATCATGCTAAAAGAGAGCAAATAGTTGCTTTTTTATACAAATGTTCTAAGGTTGTTTTTAAAGCACTAAAATATGTCATGTATCTTGCTCCAATTGGCGCATTTGGGGGAATGGCTTACACAGTAGGAAAATTTGGATTAGACACCTTGATTCCATTAGGAAAATTGATGCTTACGGTTTATATTACAATGTTTATATTTATATTTCTTGTTTTGGGGAGTATATTAAAATATTATAAAATAAACATTTGGCATTTTATAAAATACATTAAAGAAGAATTGCTTATCGTTCTTGGAACTTCATCTTCGGAAGCAGCTTTACCAAATTTAATGGATAAATTAGAAAAAATAGGTTGTAGTAAATCTGTTGTTGGATTAGTCGTTCCAACTGGATATTCCTTTAACCTTGATGGAACTTCAATTTATCTTTCAATGGCGATAATATTTTTAGCTCAATTGTACAATGTTCAACTTACTTTAGGTGAAATTTTTACCATCATTGGACTATTAATGATAACTTCAAAAGGTGCGGCCGGTGTAACAGGAAGTGGTTTTATAGTGTTAGCATCAACTCTTACAGCAATTCATAAAATACCTTTAGAAGGATTGGCATTTCTATTGGGTGTAGATAAATTTATGAGCGAGGCTAGAGCAATCACTAATTTTATTGGAAATGGGGTTGCAACAATTGTGATATCAAAAAGTGAAGGAGAAATCATTCACCTTGAAAAACCAATGGATGTTGAAAAGGAATAAATTGTCTTACTATCAAAAAAAATACCTTTTAAATTATATTTCTTAAAAATAATATTTGACATTACAATAAAAAAAAGACAAACTTGAAATTAAGTTTGTCTTTTTTAATTGTGGGCGATATTGATTTATTTTCAAATCAAATGTTAGATTTTATGGAATTTTTTATTGAGGAAATATCATAAAAAAATAACCTCTAAATTTCTTTAGAGGTTATTGGTACAACTGTGAACGATATTGATTTATTTTCAAATAAATTCGAATCATTTTTCGCGGTATAATAGTAAAAAAATAAAAGATTGTAAAATAATATTTTTTTTAAAAATTTTCCTTGTATAGATAGTTTTACAGGGCTTATATTCAAATAAATATCTTTTAAAATTCCTTAAATTTGAAAGTATATTTGAAAATGTAACAAGGTATAATTATAAATTTACTTTTTTCAACAAATTTATTAATCAATTTTATACAATTATGTTTATCAACCACTTTCTAAAAAGTTCTTTTGAGTCTCTTTCGTTGTTTAGCGAAAATCTCTTAGAAAAAAAACCTAAAACAAATGGTTTTGTTTTTACGGTTTTGATGCTATTGTTTGCTATAACAGGCATGCAAGCACAAACCCAAAGAATCCCAGCTGGTGATGGAAACTTCACTAACGGATCAACTTTTGCTGCCAATGGATGGACAGTCGCTAATCAGGGTGTAAGTCCGGTGAAATGGGCTGTTGGAACTGCTGCTTCTGGTACGTCATCAGTTGGCTCAGTAACAGCTGCTTCTGCATCAGTAACTTTATCAGCAGCTAATACTAACATAGTAGTAGGTCAAATAGTGTATGGTTCGGGTATTCCTGCCAATACATTTGTATCTGCTATTAGTGGTACAACATTAACATTATCACAACCTGCCACTATTACTACGGCTACTGCTACACTTGGTTTTGGTATGTTTGCTGGTGGTATTAGTGTTGGAATTGCTCAGTTGACAACAACGTCAATTACATCAGGTTCCTATACAATTACTCTTGCTGCAAATCCCAACCCAAATATTTCTGTGGGTATGGCGATTGCTCCAATAGCCAATATTATAGCAGCCAATACCTTTGTTGCTAGTATTAATGGTACAACATTAGGATTGTCTCAAGCTACAATTGGTGCAGCAGCTAGTGCACAAACATTAACATTTTCGGCAACTTCCTCAGCAATTTCTGGAAATGCGGCTTATGTTTCAAACGACAATGGTGCTACCAACTCTTATGGTGGATATCCAACTAATAGAACGGTATATTTTTATAGAGATATAACTACTGTTCCTGCTAACGAAACAGCAATGACCTTAACTTTTGATGTAAAATCGGCTCCTGTTTCAGGTGGTGGTTGGCAAGTATTTGTTGCTCCAACTTCACAGACAGTTACTGGTACTGATACTCAAGTAACACCTCCTTTTACATACCTAGTTGCGCCAACTACAACTGTTTGGGCGGGTGCAACTTTGATTTCTTTCAATTCTAATGCTCAAGCTGCTACAACTAAAACTACAGCTTTTATACCTAAATCTTTTGCGGGAACTTCTTTCCGATTGATTTTTGTTTGGACTAATGGTACTGGCGCAGGAACACTTCCTCCGGCTGCTATTGATAATATTTCGCTTACTTCAAGAACACCTGAAGAAATTACTTGTGCTCGATCAGGTCTTTGGTCTCAGCCAGGAACTTGGGATGGAGGTAAAGTACCTACACCTGCTGACAGTGCTGTTCTTGATAACAATGCTGAAGTAGTAATGGTTGACTCAAGGTATTCTGGTTGTGAGGATTTAACACTCGCAGGCACGAATACTTTATTGCAATTCGCTATTAGCTCAGTTGTAGATGAGTTTAGAGTGAATAATGATGTGAATATTGCGGCTAGCGGTGCTCGATTTAATAATCATGATGGAACCAATGGTAAATATCTAAAAGTAGGTCACGATTTCACTCTAGGTGCAAATGCAAGATTTGATAGCCAATTGGGATCTGGTTTATTTGGTAGATTAAACCTGAACGGATCAACAGTGCAAACGGTAACTATTGACCCAGCTGGTTTTGTGGGCGGTTCTGCTGCAGGGGTAAATACTAGTAGTAATGTTGCTAATGTTTTATCTGGTTTAGAAGTTACTAACACCGCTACTGTATCACCAAACGTAATTTGGGATGCAGATGGTATTAGAATTAAAAGTGCATTAGTATTAACAAGCGGTCGAGTAAGTATTGCTGCTGGTAAAAGATTAATTATTGGAAATTTTTCAGCATTATCAGCTGCTGGCCTTTCTGTTACTCCTGGATCTGGATTTACGAGTGGTACCGTGTCAAAGTGGATGGCATCTGCCAATACTGATAAAGTGCAGTCAGGTAATGAATATCCTGGTATCAGTGTAAATAGTAAATCGAATTGGTATCCATTTATTAGTGGTACTAATTTGAATAGAAGTGTGTATTTATTGCCAAATAGTAATCCAACAACGGCTGGTGAAGTAGCTATAAACTACACTGACGCCAACACAGCTACTGGTAGTTTGTCTATTGCTGATGGTAGTTATACTATCAATAATAGATATGATGGAAACTGGTCGATTACTACTCCAAATTCATCTGTAATAACAGGTACGCCTTTATCTTATACTACAAGCACAAATCACAGGGTTATGGTTTATGCTAGCGGTGCTTACCAAGCCACTGATGGTTCTTCTAGATTGATGAACTTAAATTCGGCACTTGCAGGTACACACCAAGAAGGAACGGAACAACCTTTTGTTGTCAGAACTGATTTGTCTTTAGCAAATATGATTGCCGCTCCAATATACATAGGATTTAGTGATGGTTCAAAAGTTTCATCATCTAATACCATAACATCTACCGCTACAGGAGGTGATCGCAATTGGAATACAGCAGCAACATGGGTTGGAGGTGCGGTACCTAGTTGTACTAATAATGTTATTATTGCCAGTGGAGCAACGGTTACTGTCTCTGCAACTGCAAATGCTGCGAGTGTCGTTATCAATAGTGGTGGTACTTTGACCAACAATGGTGGTACGATGACTGTAGGTTGTACTAATAACAATAATGCTTTTATTAACTATGGTACACACACGATGACTTCGGGTACTTTAAAAGTGAATGGTTTTGTAGCTCATAAATTGAATAGTATTTTTAACCAAACAGGAGGAGACATTATTATAGATAGTAATAATGATGGTAATGCAGCTACTTCAGTTGCTTATGGTGTATCATCTTGTAAAATTGATACTTCAAACTTAGCTTTAACAGGTGGTAAAATTACAATTGTTGACCCATTGGTAAATGAAGGTACTTCTACTGCTGTTACCTCTGCTTCAAGTGTTGACTTGGTAACACCATCAACAGGGACTTATACTGCAAGCACTACAAATGCTATAACAGCAAGTGGTTCTTCTACATTAACAATGGTTAATCCCGATATGTTCTTTGTTGGGCAAACTATATCTGGTACGGGTATAGCAACAGGAACTACTGTTACAAGTGTTACAGCGGTAAACCAAACAGGAACCACTCCATATACTCTTGGATTAAGCAACAACACTACTGCATCCATACCAGTTTCTACTTCATTAACTTTCTCTGCCATGCATAATGGAGGAACTGCTGTAGTCGTT
This sequence comes from Flavobacterium psychrophilum, assembly GCA_943325515.2. Taxonomy (GTDB): domain Bacteria; phylum Bacteroidota; class Bacteroidia; order Flavobacteriales; family Flavobacteriaceae; genus Flavobacterium; species Flavobacterium psychrophilum_R. The sequence goes on along the minus strand of CALPPS020000066.1, from coordinate 2,285 downwards.
GCTCCCAATGCTAACAATCTTTCTATTGCTGCAGGCTCAGCTATCTCTGGTTCTGGTATTCAGCCAGGGACAACAATTACTTCAATTGTATTTCCTGGTTTTGATGCTTCAAATGCAAACGTAAAACTTAATTTATCATTACCTGTTTCTGGGTTGTCTACATCACCAGCAACCTCTGCTGTGACTTTATCAATGCCGTCATTTACTGTAGGTTCTCCAAATGTAGTGTTACCTGCGGCTAATACTTCTTTGATTAATGGAATGCCAGTTTCAGGTACAGGATTGTTGCCTGGAACATTTATTGCAGCTGTTGATGGTGCCAAAATAACATTTTCTTCGCCTATTCAGGCTGGAGCACCAACCCCTTTAGTATTTAATGTTTATCCAGACACTGCAATTAGTAGTGGATCGTTTGTGTACAGCGGATCGAATTATGCAGCAGGTTTAAACCACACATTGCAAATTGGTGATGGTGTTTCTACTCAAAAAGGGGCAGTTTTAACTAATGGATTTAATTGTGTTTTCTGGACAACAAATGGAATGTTCTCATTAGGAAATCTTACTATAGATGCTCCTGATGGTGCTAATAGATTTATGAGTACTTCAAATTTTGGAACAAATACTGGCTTAGGAACTATGAACGTTCAAAATCAACTTACAATTACTGCCGGTAGTACTTTGAAAAAATTAAATGGTAATAACACCTATTATGTTGGTGGTAACATAGTTAATAATGGTTCGTTTTTACAACCAACAGCTTCTTCTCCTTTATATTTAGGAAACTTTATTAATGGAGTTGCCGTTCCAACTTCCCTTGCTCAAACTATTTCAGGAACAGGAATTTGGAGTAATAACCAATATTCGTTGACTACAAATTCACCTACAGGTGCGGTATCTTCCTTAACGATAAATAATACCAATCCAGCAGGGGTTACGTTGCAAGTGCCTAATTTTAGATCCGTTCTTGGAGTTGCATTAACCAACGGAATCCTTTATACTTCTGCTGCATATCCTATTTATTGTGGGGTTGCTGATGTTACAGGACCATTTTTTGGTGGTAGCTTTACTGGTGGTAGCGCTACATCATATATCGATGGACCATGTTTCCACGCTAATAAGAGTGATGCAAACATTAGTCAGTTTAGATTATTCCCTACTGGTAAAAATGGTAAATACCTTCCAATTTCTATTTCATCAACAGGAGGTGTTGAATTAATGGCTGAAGCGTTTGACACGAACTCTGGCACTGTAAACACTGCTAACGCTTCTGGTTTAAGTGCTAACAGATGGAAATTGTCAAGAGTAGGTACAGCAGGTACTTTTACAGGATATAATGTTAGAATAGGTTCAAATCCAGAGGTAACAGCATCGAACCTAATTGTTCATGCAACGGCAGATCAAGGAACTTATGACATCGTAAGCACGCCTGCTTCTGCTATGACATTTACCGCCGGAACACCTAATACGCTGAATTTAGCAACTGCTCAAACAGGTGGTTTCTTAGGTAATTTTGCTTTTGCTAGTGGTGCTGCTTGTTCAGGTACTCCTGCACCAGGTGCTACTATTGCATCACCAACCACTCTTTGTGGGGGTCAATCAGTTACATTAAGTTTAACAACACCTACTACAGGAGCAGGTGTTACTTATCAATGGCAAAGTTCTGTAGATGGTGGTTCTGCCTGGGTTAGTATAAATGGAGCTACTGCAGCTACCTATGTAGCTTTACCTGCTGTTGCTACTTCATACAGATGTAATGTGACTTGTTCTTCTAATACTGGTACTTCAACTCCGGTTGCGGTAACTGTTTCTCAATCTGTAGCTACTACAACTGGTAATTCAGTATGTGAATCAGGTTCAGCTGTATTAAGCGCTGCTGGTAGCACAACTTTAAACTGGTATGATGCACCAACTGGTGGTAATTTAGTGACAACAGGAACTTCTTATAGTCCTACTGTAACTGCAACAACTACTTTCTATGTGTCTTCTTCAAGCGTATCTACTGGTAGTGCAGGTGTAACTACTTGGACTGGAACTGCTGCTTCTTCAGCTTTGTTTAGTGGTATCGCATTTGATGTTACTAAAAAAGTAAAATTGAAAACAGTGACTGTTTATCCTAAAAACACATCGGCACTTACTCCTATTACTGTTTCTTTATTTGATGCGACAGGTAATATAGTTTCAGGAACTACTCCAGTAACTTTTACACCAACTTTAAATACAGGAGCTCTAGGAACATCACAAAATGTAACGCTTAATTATAATATCCCTATTGGTACAGGATATAG
>CALPPS020000065.1 GCA_943325515.2 Flavobacterium psychrophilum | reverse complement strand
TTATTGTAGTTGTTTTTCCTGTGTTTCTTGTGATAGCACTAGCGGGGTAAATTCCATCATTTACATTGGTTACCGCATGATTGATAAAAACAATGTCAGCAGCGGTTGGCACAACGCCACCTATCCACGTAGCCGGATTATTCCAGTTTCCGTTTGCGGTAGTGGTTATTCCTATTGGTGTTACAGTTCCAGATATTATAACATCATCAAGCCTAAAAACTCCACCGCCTGAACTTGCTCTTGAGCCATTAAGCCATCCCTGAATTTTTATTACTGCAGAAGAAAGATTGGTTTGACCAGAAACGGATTGGTTTACTGTTAGCAATGAGGAGTCTGGTGAATTAACTGAATAAATATCTGTTGAACCAATTGCAAACCCAACCGCTGATGGACCAGCTGTTGTTGTATAAGATCTAAATGAAATATTGGTAATGTTTATTACATACCCTGCAGAAGGTGTAATAGTAAAAGTAAAATTTTTTGCTGTAGCTTGAGTTCCTGCAGTCCAACCAGCTGTTTCCTCAATATAGGGTTCACTTGGAAAATAAGCCCCAATTGTAATATTTGTTTCTATTGTACCAGCAGACAATGCCATATCTGTAACTGTGACATTTATGTCTTTGACACTAACGACTAATGAACTTGCAGCAGGGAAATCAAACTGTGCAATCTGTCCATAAGAGCTAACCGAATTCAATACTAAAACAAAAAAAGCAACGAGTAATAATCTAAATTTCATACAATGAATTGTGATATAGTTCCATAGTCCTTAGTGGCGTATAGTGGCGCACCAAAAAAAGCAAGACTTTAACGTAGAAATAGGAAAAACAAAGCTACATCTAAATTACTAAAACTACAATAAGTTCACTTTAAAAAATTATTAATAAATAGCTTTATTTTTGAACAATTTTGCTAACATGCTATAAATTATCGTTTTTATCATGTTTTTGGATAAAAAGATATTGCAGTCACTACTTTTTTGAGGTTTCTCACACTATTTTATACTGTTAAATTGTATTTAAATATATATGTTTGCTATCCTAAAAGTGCCATTTGCTATGAGCGAAAAACTAACAGTAACTGAAGCCCAACTCAAACTAGAATATTATTGTCCTTATAAGGAGCGATGCCTTCAAAAAGTAGTTTATATGATTTGGGCAACAAATCAAATGAGATAGATGCCCTTGTGTTGCAGAGAAAGATTATAATATTAAATCCACCTATCCACTTTCTGATTTAAAGCTAGAAAATTGTTTTCATTTAAAAGATAAAAAGTTTATATAATTTTAGTTAAATACTCAACATATGTTTTAGGTAATAAAACTATAAATGGATATTAATTTGAATAGTAACAAATACGAAATAAATAAAATCCGTTTCGATCAATTTTTAAAGTTTAATAATTTTAGAAATGTATCTTTGACCCACAAAGAGAAAAATTATTTGTTTTTTTGATATGAAAATCACCCCACAAATCACCCCACAAATTTTAAAAATCTCATAACTTATTAAAAATAAATAAATTAACATTTTGAATTACTTATCTGTAGAAAATATATCTAAATCCTTTGGAGAACGAACGTTGTTTGAAAACATATCTTTTGGCATCAACAAAGACCAAAAAATTGCCTTCATTGCCAAAAATGGTTCAGGAAAAACTTGTATAATGAATATTATCAATGGTGAAGATGAACCCGACACTGGTCAAGTTGTTCTTAGAAAAGGATTGAAAATGGCTTTTCTTTCTCAGAAAAATAATCTGCAAGATGAATTGACTATAGAGGAAAGTATTTTTGCCTCTGGTAATGAAATCCTCCACATTATTGAACAATATGAAAAAGCATTGGAAAACCCTGAGGACGAAGAAAAATACCAACTAGCTTTTGATGAAATGGATCGCCACAATGCTTGGGACTTCGAAACACAATTCAAGCAAATTTTATCTAAATTAAAGCTAGATGATTTAAAGCTTAAAGTTAAAAGTCTTTCAGGCGGACAAAAGAAAAGACTGTCATTAGCAATAATTCTAATTAATCGGCCAGATTTATTAATCTTGGACGAACCTACGAATCACTTGGATTTAGAAATGATTGAATGGTTAGAAAGTTATTTTGCTAAAGAAAACATTACATTGTTTATGGTAACTCACGACCGTTTCTTTTTGGAACGTGTTTGTAACGAAATTATAGAACTAGACAATGGAAAATTATACCAATACAAAGGCAATTATTCTTATTATTTGCAAAAGAAAGATGAGCGAATTGCTATGGAAAATTCCACAATTGATAAAGCTCAAAACCTTTTCACAAAAGAATTGGCGTGGATGCGACGTCAGCCAAAAGCAAGAACAACCAAATCGAAATCACGTCAGGATGATTTTTACCAAATCAAAGCCGTAGCCGAAAGCCGGAGAAAAGAAAATGTTGTTGAGCTCGAAATAAATATGGAGCGAATGGGCAGCAAGATTATTGAACTGCACAAACTTTATAAAAAGTTCAAGGACAAAGTCATTTTAGATAATTTTACTTATGACTTTCAACGTGGCGAACGCATTGGAATTATTGGTAAAAACGGAACAGGGAAATCGACTTTCCTGAATATTTTGACCAAAACGATGTTACCAGAATCGGGTAAAGTTATTATTGGCGACACGATAAAAATTGGGTATTATACACAGAGCGGCATCAACCCAAAGCAAGGTCAAAAGGTTATTGATATTATCAAAGAATATGGCGAATACATTCCGCTCACGAAAGGAAAAATCATTTCAGCTTCGCAATTATTGGAACGCTTTTTATTTGATCCTAAAAAGCAATATGATTTTGTAGAAAAACTAAGCGGTGGCGAATTGAAACGATTGTATTTATGTACGGTACTAATTCAGAATCCAAACTTTCTAATTCTGGATGAGCCAACGAATGACTTGGATATTGTAACGCTGAATGTATTAGAAAGTTTCCTTTTGGATTATCCAGGTTGTTTATTGGTAGTTTCGCACGACAGATATTTTATGGATAAGATTGTAGACCACTTATTTATCTTTAGAGGTGAAGGACAAATAGAAGATTTCCCAGGTAATTATTCTGATTTCAGAGCGTATGAAGATTCGGCTGAACCAAAAAATTTATCTAGTGTTTCTACTGAAAAAGTCAATTGGAAACAAAATAGCGCTACTACTTCGGGCTTAAACTTCAATGAACAAAAGGAATTTAACAAAATTGAACGCGAAATCAAAGATTTAGAATACGAGAAAAAGCAAATTGAAAACCAATTCTCAGAAGGTAAAATTGCTGACGCTGACATTACAATAAAAGCTATAGAATTAGAAAATATCATTATAAAACTTGAACAAAAAGAAGCCCGTTGGTTTGAACTTTCTTCAAAAATGGAATAGAGCTAACTGCTGAAAGCTAAATAAATGCTACATCAAATAAAATCATATCTAAACTTCCTATGGAACTCCAAAAACGAACACGGAGTACATTCTCCGTTTGTGTTTAATTTGGTTACCAAATGTTTTTATGACAAGAAAAACTACCCTGAATATTCTATTCTTAAAAGTTACAGAAAATCACTTTTAGAAAACTATGAAACCATTGAAGTTACTGATTTTGGAGCTGGTTCAAGAGTTTTCAAAAACAACTTTAGACAAATTTCGAAGATTGCACAAACTGCAGGGATTTCTACAAAAAGAGCAGAATTATTATTTAGAATTGTTAAGTATTTTCAACCTAATACTATTTTAGAAATCGGGACTTCATTAGGATTGGCATCCTCTGCACTTTCATTAGGGAATAAAAAAGCTGAAATCACTACACTTGAAGGGTGTACAAGTACACTAAATCAATGTCAATTGCAATTACAAAAATTCTATATCAATAATGTAACGCCAATCAATACTGAATTTTCAAGTTATCTAAAAAATTATCAATTATCAATTATCAATTATCAATTAATCTATTTTGACGGCAACCATTCTAAACAAGCTACATTAGAATATTTTGAGTTGCTATTACCAACAGTCACCAACGAAACTATTTGGATTTTTGATGATATTCATTGGTCTACCGAAATGGAAGAAGTCTGGCAAACAATAAAAAACAATCCAAAAGTTACTGTCACTATTGATACTTTTCAATGGGGAATTGTATTTTTTAGAAGCGAACAAGAGAAAGAAAATTTTGTGATTAGAACATAAAAAAAATGGCAATCATTACTGACTACCATTTCTCGAATTAATTAACCAATTCAAAAATTATTCTTTCGCTTCTTCATTTTCTCTAGTCTTAGCTCCTATTCTATTCATTTTAAACATTGGAGCGAATTTGAATTTAATAGAGGCAATTTTTCCATTATCCTCAGATGACAATCCTTCTTTTTCAACTGTGTTTTTTCTGCTATCCAATGCTTCGTAAATCAATTTTATCTCATCATAATCTTCTCTTGAAAAATCACTTTTATTAGCTTTATAGGAGTCAAAGAAGTCTTGATAAGTTTGCAAGATATTATCCTTATTTACCCAAGAAAAATTCAAATCCTCACCAATCTTATCCACTCCGAAAAATTTATTTCTTAATACCTGATTTGCATTAAGTTTAACAGGGGTTTTTGTAGCTTCAACTGAAGTTTTAAATACAACATATCTAGTATTTAAAGAATCTAATCTCGCTTGATTACTTGCCCTAGCATCATCTCCAAGATTTGAAATAGCATCGATTGATTCTTGCTTTTTTCTATCAAAATCAGTTGAAATTCTATCCCAATTTGCTTCAGCATCCAAAGTTTTAACGTCTTCAAGAGAGTCAACGTAGCTTTGTAAAGATGCTATTTTTTCATCTGCAGTTTCTTTTTCTTTGTTTTTACAAGATACTATGGTAACTAGCATGGTGATAACTACTCCAAATTTTAAAATTCTTTTTTTCATTTTTTTTAAGTTTTAATATTGATGTAAATTTAATTTCAACATCAAAATAATTAATTACATAATTATTTATAATAATTACATAATTCTTCGAATTAAAATAAAAAGTATCATGTGTAACATTATGTTTATATTTACTAATTATTCCAAACAACTTTTTTCTTGATAACAATGGCAAATACATTAATTAAAATAACTAATTTAATACGCGATTTTCAATTAGGAAATGAAACTATTAATGTTTTAAAAGGAATTGATTTACAAATAAACAAAGGCGAATATGTGGCACTAATGGGACCATCAGGTTCTGGAAAATCTACTTTGATGAACCTTTTAGGTTGCTTAGACACGCCTACATCCGGAAGTTATATATTGAATGAAAAAGATGTTAGTCAAATGCATGATAATGATTTGGCTGAAATCAGAAACAAAGAAATTGGTTTTGTTTTTCAAACTTTTAACCTGTTACCAAGAACAACTGCTCTTGACAATGTAGCATTACCTATGATTTACGCTGGTTACTCTAAATCAGAAAGAAATGAACGTGCTACAGAAGTATTAAAACAAGTAAATCTTTCCGACAGAATGGATCATCAGCCGAATCAACTTTCTGGAGGACAGCGTCAACGAGTGGCCATTGCAAGAGCAATGGTAAATAATCCATCTATCATATTAGCCGACGAGCCAACAGGAAATCTTGATAGTAAAACATCTGAAGAAATTATGAATTTATTCAATGATATTCATAAAAAGGGAAATACAATTATTATAGTAACACACGAGGAAGAAATTGCTCGCTATGCACACAGAGTTATTCGTCTAAAAGACGGAATTATTGAAAGTGACACTATTAAAAACTAATAATTATCAATTAAAATGAAAGTCTATACCAAAACAGGAGACACAGGGACTACAGCACTATTTGGTGGAACGCGTGTGCCGAAACATCATATTCGAATTGAAAGCTATGGAACTGTAGATGAACTCAATTCTCATATAGGATTAATTCGAGATCAAGATATTAATCAATTTTACAAAAATGTATTAATTGAAGTGCAAGATAGATTATTTACTGTTGGAGCAATTCTGGCAACACCACCAGAAAAAGAAATACTAAAAAATGGTCAGCCACGATTAAATATAAATAGAATTTCTGATTCAGATATTTTGTTTCTTGAAAATGAAATTGACACTATGGATGCTTCTTTGCCCCAAATGACACATTTTGTTTTACCTGGCGGACATACAACTGTGTCATATTGTCATATCGCTCGCTGTGTATGCCGAAGGGCAGAACGTTTAGTTGTGCATTTACACGAATTAGAGCCAACAGATGAAGAAGTTATTAAATACTTAAACAGACTTTCCGACTATCTTTTTGTCTTGGCACGGAAGTTGTCCTATGAATTAGAAGCGGAAGAAGTAAAGTGGATTCCAAAAAACAATCCGTCAAAGTTTATAATTTAAACCAATAAAAGGCTATGACATACCGCTGAAATAAGACGTTCTTAACTTTTTTAAAAAATAAATTGATTTTTACTTGACTTTTTCAGTATAAAATTTATTTTTGCATAAACTAAAAATCGATAGAAGATGTATTGGACATTAGAATTAGCATCCTATTTAAGCGATGCGCCTTGGCCAGCTAACAAAGATGAGCTTATTGACTATGCTATAAGAACTGGGGCTCCACTAGAAGTAGTAGAGAATTTACAGTCCATAGAAGATGAAGGCGAAATTTATGAATCAATGGAAGAAATTTGGCCAGATTATCCAACAGACGAAGATTATCTTTGGAACGAGGATGAATATTAAAAAATAAATAATCACAACAGAAAAAGTCCATTTCGGGCTTTTTTTTTGTTTAAATTTGCACACTAAAATCCGTTGTCTATTGAACGTTTTAAAAGATTTTCAATAATTTAAATTTATTAAAATCTTTCTTCAACGAAAGCTACTGATAACCGAAAACTGATAAAATTAAAATATAAATACTAACCGAATTATGAGTTTCATAAATAGCATTATTAAAGCTTTTGTAGGTGACAAATCTCAAAAAGACGTCAAAGCTACTCAACCCTATATAACTAAAATTAAAGCTTTAGAATCAGTATTAGCATCACTTTCTAATGATGAATTGAGAGCTAAAACAACTGAGTTTAAAGAAAAAATTAAACAAGCTCGTTCTAAACAAGATACTGAAATAGAATCTAAAAAAATTGAGGCAGAAAACACTTCTGACATTGATCAAAGAGAAGATATTTACAATGCTATTGATACGTTAGAAAAAGAAGCTTATGACATTTCTGAAAAAGTATTGATAGAAATACTTCCTGAAGCTTTTGCTGTGGTAAAAGAAACAGCTCGTCGTTTCAAAGAAAATTCAACTGTTACAGTTAGTGCATCTCCAAAAGACATAGAACTTGCGGCAACTAAGACTTATATCACCCTAGACGGAGACAAAGCCAACTGGGCTAATCAATGGAACGCTGCGGGAAAAGAAATAACTTGGGATATGATTCACTATGATGTGCAATTGATAGGTGGTATTGTATTGCATGAAGGTAAAATTGCAGAAATGCAAACGGGTGAAGGAAAAACTTTAGTAGCCACATTGCCTTTATACCTTAATGCTTTAACTGGAAATGGTGTTCATCTTGTAACGGTGAATGACTATTTAGCAAAACGTGATAGCACATGGAAAGCTCCATTGTTTGAATTCCATGGTTTGACTGTTGATTGTATCGATAATCATTCTCCAAATTCTGATGCACGAAGAAAAGCATACGAAGCAGATATTACTTATGGAACCAATAACGAATTTGGTTTTGACTATTTGCGTGATAATATGGCTCATAATCCTGAAGATTTAGTGCAACGAAAACATAATTACGCTATAGTCGATGAGGTGGATTCGGTATTAATTGACGATGCAAGAACTCCATTAATAATTTCTGGTCCAGTTCCAGATGGTGACAGACACGAATTCAATGAATTAAAACCTAAAGTTGAAAACCTATATAATTTACAACGTCAATTAGCAAATGGATTTTTAACCGAAGCAAAACGTTTGTTCAAAGAGGGTAATATGAAAGATGCAGGTTTTCAATTACTGAGAACTTATAGAGCATTACCAAAAAATAAAGCACTAATAAAATTCCTAAGTGAAGAAGGTGTTAAGCAGTTATTGCAAAAAACCGAAAACGAATATATGGCAGACAATAACAGGAAGATGCCTGAAGTTGATGAAGCTTTATATTTTGTAATTGAAGAAAAAAATAATCAAGTAGAATTATCTGATAATGGTGTAAAATTCCTTTCAAAAGATACTGATGAAACTTTTTTCATTCTACCAGATATCGGAACTGAAATTGCTAATATTGAAAAACAAAACTTAAACAAAGAGTCTGAAGCTGAAGCTAAAGAAAAATTGTTTCAGGATTTTGGAATAAAATCTGAAAGAATTCACACACTTACCCAGTTATTAAAAGCCTACACCTTATTTGAAAAAGATGTAGAATATGTTATCATGGACAACAAAATTTTGATTGTTGATGAGCAAACAGGACGTATTATGGATGGGAGACGTTATTCTGATGGATTGCATCAAGCCATTGAAGCAAAAGAAAGCGTAACCATTGAAGCGGCTACTCAAACATTTGCTACAATTACACTACAAAATTATTTCCGTATGTACAGCAAATTAGCAGGTATGACAGGTACTGCTGTAACAGAAGCCGGTGAACTTTGGGAAATTTACAAACTTGATGTTGTTGAAATTCCAACCAATAGAGGGATGTCTCGTTTTGACAAAGAAGATTTGATTTACCGTTCTGTTCGTGAGAAATTTAATGCTGTGATAGAAGACGTAACTCAATTATCGCAAGCAGGAAGACCCGTTTTAATTGGAACTACCTCGGTAGAAATTTCAGAATTATTGAGCCGAATGCTGAAAATACGTGGTGTGGCTCACAATGTTTTGAATGCAAAAATGCACAAACAAGAAGCTCAAATTGTAGAAGAAGCAGGAAAATCGGGAGTGGTCACAATTGCTACAAATATGGCTGGACGTGGAACTGATATTAAATTAACTCCAGAAGTAAAAGCTGCTGGAGGTTTAGCCATCATTGGTACAGAACGTCACGACTCACGTCGTGTTGACCGTCAGTTACGAGGTAGAGCTGGTCGTCAAGGTGACCCAGGAAGTTCACAGTTTTATGTGTCTTTAGAAGATAATTTAATGCGTTTGTTTGGTTCAGATAGAGTGGCAAAAATAATGGATAGAATGGGATTAAAAGAAGGTGAAGTAATTCAACATTCTATGATGACCAAGTCTATTGAGCGTGCACAAAAGAAAGTAGAAGAAAACAATTTTGGTACTCGAAAACGTTTATTAGAATATGATGACGTTATGAATGCACAACGAGAAGTAGTTTACAAACGTCGTCGTCATGCCTTGCATGGAGAACGTTTAAAACTAGATATTGCAAATATGATGTATGATACTTGCGAATTAATCGTTGGTGAAAATAAATCAAAAAATGATTTTAAAAACTTCGAGTTCGAATTGATTAGATATTTCTCAATTACTTCTCCAATTACTTCAAACGAGTTTGACAAATTATCAGAAATGGAAATTACAGGTAAAGTATATAAAACTGCAATGGCATATTATACTGAGAAAACCGAAAGAAGTGCTCGAGAAGCTTTTCCTATTATTACTGATGTTTATCAAAAAGAAGGGAATAAATTTGAGCGCATCGTAGTGCCTTTTTCAGATGGAATTAAAACATTGAATGTAGTAACTGATTTGAAAAAAGCATTCGATAGCAATGGAACGCATCTTGTGGCTGATTTTGAAAAAAACATCACTCTAGCCATAGTTGACGAAGCATGGAAAAAACATTTACGCAAAATGGACGAGTTGAAAACTTCGGTTCAATTGGCTGTTCATGAGCAAAAAGATCCTTTGCTAATCTATAAATTAGAAGCGTTTAACTTGTTTAGAACCATGTTAGATGGCGTGAATAAAGAAGTAATTTCATTTTTATTCAAAGGTGATTTGCCACAACAAAATCAAAGCATTCAAGAAGCAAAACAAGTCCGCGAAAAACGTAATTATACCGAAACAAGAGATGAAATTACAAATAGCGAAAGTGCTAATCGTGAAGCGGGACAAACCCAACAAAAACCTCAAGTAACGGAAACTATAGTTAGAGAAACCCCAAAAATAAATCGAAATGACACCGTCACTATCAAACAAGTAATTAGTGGTAAAACAGAGACGATGAAATTCAAAAAAGCTGAAAGTTTATTAGCTTCGGGCGAATGGATTTTAGTACATGACTAAATCAATTCTTTATATTTACTATTATTTTTAATAAAAAAATTTAAACACATATCATGGCAAAAGGAAAAGATGTTCAGAAAGCAGCAAAAAAAGAACCTTTGAAGACTGCAAAAGAAAAGAAAGAGGAAAAAAGAAATAAGAAAAACACTCCTAAGAGAGATTAAAAAGTACTATCGTTTTTATCAATAGAACTTTTATATTATAAATCATCAGGAAAAATTTTTCCTGGATTTAGAATATTATTAGGATCAAAAACATGTTTTATGCGTTCCATTAGTTCTAAATGTGTTTTAGAAAAAGCAATATCCATATAATTTTTTTGCACATAACCAATGCCGTGTTCTCCCGAAAGTGTTCCTTTTAAAGATACTGTTAATTCAAATATTTCACGAATTCCTCTAGGTACTTCTGTATGCCAATTTTCGTCAGACAAGTCTCCTTTGATGATATTTACATGGAGGTTTCCGTCACCTGCATGACCATAGCAAACCGATTTAAATCCGTATTTTTTGCCTATTATTTTGATTCCAGATAATAATTCGGGAAGCATGTATCTGGGCACTACGGTATCTTCTTCTTTATATATAGAGTTTGATTTCACTGCTTCTCCAACAGCACGACGCATTTTCCATAAAGCATTTTTTTGATCTTCGGTATCAGCAAACAAAACCTCATCAATTTCAAATTGTTCTACCACCGTTAAAATTTTTTCTGCTTCTTGCATCAAAATATCTGGATAATTCCCATCAACTTCTATCAACAAATGTGCTTGATGTTCTGGTTTAATAGTAACACTGATGCCTTCCACAAATCGTATAGTCCAATCGATGGCATCTCTTTCCATAAACTCTAGAGCACTTGGCGTAATTCCTGCCCTAAAAATAGCCGAAACTGCTTCACAAGCTTCGTGAGCTTTAAAAAATGGAACCAACATTAATACATTATGATTATTTTTTGGCAATAGCTTTAAAACGGCTTTGGTAATAACACCAAGAGTTCCTTCACTTCCAACCATTAATTGTGTCAGATTATAACCTGTTGAGTTTTTTAAAGTATTAGCACCTGTCCAAATGATTTCACCATTAGGTAAAACTACTTCAAGATTAAGCACATAATCTTTAGTTACCCCATATTTTAGAGCACGAGCACCACCAGCATTTTCTGCTATATTTCCTCCTATCCAACAACTTCCCATACTACTTGGATCAACAGGATAAAACAATCCTTTTTCATCAACAGCTTCTCGTAAAACCTGATTTATAACTGCAGGTTCAACTGTCACTTGAAGATTTTGCTCATCAATTTCAATGATTTTATTTAGGCGTTCCATAGACAAACCAATGCCTTGATATATAGATAAAGCACCACCACTTAATCCTGTTCTAGCTCCAATAGGTGTCGTTGGGATTTTGTGTTCGTTGGCTAGTTTTAATATGGCCGAAACCTCATTGGCATTGGCAGGTTTTACGACAACACTTGGCGGAAAAACATAGTCTTCGGTTTCATCATGTCCATAATGATTTCTAGTTTCTTGGTCTGTAAAGACATGTGTTTCACCTACTATTATTGCAAGTTTCTGAAGTATTTCGGGTTGTAATGACATTATTTTGAAAATTGAAAAGTAAAAGTAATAAATACAAACTTTATTTCTTCTTCAAATTAGGAAGAAAATAACAAATAATTCCCATCAAAGGAAAAAATGAACAAATTTTATATACATAACCTATTGAGGTGTGATCTGCTAGTATACCTAACAACGCTGAACCCAAAGCACCCATCCCAAAAGCAAAACCATAAAAAAGTCCTGAAACCAGTCCAAGTTTTTTAGGTACTAATTCTTGAGCATAAACAATAATAGCAGGAAAGGCAGAAGAAATTATTACACCAATAACAATCATCAATACATCAGTATAAAAAAGATTGGCATAAGGTAATAACAATGCAAATGGTGCTGCCCCAAAAACTGAAAACCAAATTATGTATTTACGTCCAAACTTATCACCTAAAGGCCCTCCTAAAATAGTTCCTAGAGCATAAGCCATTAGATAAATAAACATATGAAACTGTGCTTGCCGAATCGAAAGATTGAATTTTTCTATTAAATAAAACGTGTAATAGGTTGATAAACTCGCCGAATAAAAAAACTTAGAAAAAATAAGAATTAGCAATACTGCAATTGCAAACTTGACTTTGCTTTTTGACAGGTTATGAAAATTAATGAATTCGCCTTTTTTATTGTTAAGTAATACCAAATGGTCCCGATACCAAAAAGCAATTTTTGAAATTATTCCTAAAGCAATAACGGCAGTAATAACAAAAAAAAGTATGTATTTTTGTGAATTGGGAACAACAATTAATGCCACAAACAATGGAGCTAATGCAGTTCCTAAATTTCCTCCAATCTGAAATATAGACTGTGCTAATCCTCTTTTTCCACCAGAAGCCAAATTAGAAATTCGTGCTGATTCAGGATGAAAAATAGCAGAACCAATTCCAATTAAAACCACAGCAAGTAGAATCCAATAGAAATTATCTGCAAATGATAAGAAAACTATACCAGCAGTTGAGAATAACATGCCAAAAACCTGTGAAAAAGGTTTTGGATAGTTGTCCGTATAATAACCAACAAATGGCTGCAAAATGGAAGCTGAAAATTGAAAAGCAAATGTAATTAATCCGATTTCTGAAAATGTGAGGTTATAATTTTGCTTTAAAATGGGATAAACAGAAGGTATTACAGCTTGAATTAAATCATTGAGCAAGTGCGCAAAACTAATGGCAAATAATATTGAGAAAATTGTTTTTTGAACTAATTCGGATTTGTTTTCTAATGTAGAAGTTTCTGAATTCACAATACTTATTTTAGACTGTAAAAGTATTGTTTTGCTTTGAATTCAAGATAATTATTCATCAAAGAATTTATAGCTAAATTTTAAAGGAATTGGTAGTAACTAAAAAGTAAATTATTTTTAATGTAAATTTGTAAAGGCAATAATTTGATAAAACTATTGGAAAATCCAAATAAAAAATCAGCTTTACACGAAAAGGATGGAATTCTTCAACCAGAAATTTTCAGTCAAGCTGCTATGGCAAAAATTGTAAGTCAACGGAAAGTACAACCTACTGCAAAAGAGCTTATCAAAGGAATTCTAGACCATGACAAAGTAGCTTTGAGTCGCGCCATTACGCTAATTGAAAGCACTAATCCTGATCATTTATCAAAAGCCAATGAAATTATCAATGGATGTTTATCCCATGCAAATAAGTCGATTAGAATAGGAATTACAGGTGTTCCTGGTGTTGGAAAAAGTACGTTTATTGAAGCTTTTGGAAGTTATTTAACTTCGCTTGAAAAAAAAGTTGCTGTCTTAGCAGTTGATCCGAGCAGTACCATTTCTCATGGAAGTATTTTGGGAGACAAAACCCGGATGGAAGAATTGGTAAAAAATGAAAATGCCTATATCAGACCATCTGCTTCGGGAGAGACACTTGGTGGTGTGGCACGTAAAACTCGAGAAACAATAATTCTATGCGAAGCTGCAGGTTTTGATACGATTATTATTGAAACAGTTGGTGTGGGACAAAGTGAAACCGCGGTGCACAGTATGGTTGATTTCTTTTTATTACTTAAAATTTCTGGTGCTGGCGATGAATTACAGGGAATAAAGCGTGGCATTATGGAAATGGCCGATACTATTGTGATTAATAAAGCCGACGGCGACAACATCAACAAAGCTAATTTGGCCAAAACTGAATTTAATCGTGCTTTGCATTTATTTCCGGCAAAAAGTTCAGGTTGGACGCCAATGGTGTCTACCTGTAGCTCAATTACAAAAGAAGGAATTGATGCGGTTTGGCAAACGATTTCTAGTTATTTAGATATGGTGAAAGACAATCATTATTTTGAAGAAAAACGTCAAGAACAAAACCAATATTGGATGCTAGAAACCATTAATGATCAGTTGAAATCGAACTTCTATAATCATCCTGAAATTATAAAACTTTTGGAAGAAAACAAAAAAGCAGTACAAAATGATA
This sequence comes from Flavobacterium psychrophilum, assembly GCA_943325515.2. Taxonomy (GTDB): domain Bacteria; phylum Bacteroidota; class Bacteroidia; order Flavobacteriales; family Flavobacteriaceae; genus Flavobacterium; species Flavobacterium psychrophilum_R. The sequence goes on along the minus strand of CALPPS020000065.1, from coordinate 382 downwards.
GAATTTCTCCATTCGCTGCAGCACAAATATTGATAAAAAAATATTTTAAAGAGTGATTACTCTTCATAGCTTTTAATTTCTTTATCATAGAACTCTCCTGCAAGAGTAATAAGGTGTTCCATTTCAGCTTCCAGTTCTGTTTCATCTTCTCCTTCTAAATCTTCCATAAACTCTACTTCGTCATCTTTTAAGTTGATAATAAAACGAGGAAAGTCAAGATGTATTACAAAAATATCATCAGGAAATTCAGAGTTGTCGGCGAGTACAAATTTTGGTAGTTGCATGTTTATTTATGTTATCAGTTGTCTGTTATCAGTTGTCTGTTATCAGTTGTCTGTTATCAGTTGTCTGTTATCAGTTGTCTGTTATCAGTTGTCTGTCG
>CALPPS020000064.1 GCA_943325515.2 Flavobacterium psychrophilum | reverse complement strand
TAGCAAGTGGTAAAAAACTAGCCGAAAACTTCAAAGGCTTGAAAGATAACGATTTGGTCACTGTAGTTTACAACTTTGTTGATATGCTTTCACATGCCAAAACCGAAATGGATGTAGTTAAAGAATTAGCTTCTGATGATAAAGCCTATCGTTCGTTAACTTTGAGCTGGTTTAAAAATTCACCTCTTTTGGAAATCATCCAACAAGGACAAAAGTTAGGTTTCAAACTAATAATAACAACAGATCATGGAACTATCAATGTTAAAAATCCATCAAAAGTTATTGGTGATAAAAACACGAGTTTAAACTTGAGATACAAAACAGGAAAGAGTTTGACCTATGAAGACAAAGAAGTCTATGCTGTAAAAGATCCAAAAAAAATTGGGCTACCTACAATTAATATGAGTAGCTCTTATATTTTTGCTAAGAATGAATATTTTCTTGCATACATTAATAATTACAACCATTATGTAAGTTATTATAGAAACACTTATCAGCATGGCGGAATTTCATTAGAAGAAATGATTGTTCCGTTTTTAGTTTTTAATCCAAAATAAAAAGTGACTAGTCTTCACTAATTACTAAACATATGGAAATAATCTTTTCAATTGACGAAATACAAGAAGTGGCCAAAAAAATAATAGCCGAAAATCCAAATAAAATTATTTTATTTCACGGCAATATGGGTGTTGGAAAAACAACTTTAATTAAAGCGTTATCAAAAGAATTAGGAGTAAATGATGCCACAAGTAGTCCAACTTTTTCATTGGTAAACGAATATCAAATAGACAAAAATCAATATGTTTATCATTTTGATGTATACCGTTTAAAAAATGAAACCGAAGCTTTGGATATGGGTATTGATGACTATCTATATTCTGGAAATTGGTGTTTTATTGAATGGGCAGAAAAAATTCCTAATCTTATTCCTGATGCTCACTCTATAATAAATTTGTCTCAAACAGCAGATGGCAAAAGACATTTAAGAATGACATAATTGAATAAAATTTTGTAATTTGGTGCAAAAATTCAATTGTGCAGTATGGCTCTTACCCCTTTTACTAAACAGCAACTTTTACCTCAAGAGGAAAAATTAGAAGTGTATCGTCATAAAAGCGAACTTTTTATTGGCATTCCAAAAGAAACTTCCTATCAAGAAAGAAGGATTTGTTTAACCCCTGATGCTGTAAATTCATTAACTTCGCATGGCCATAAAATAATGATTGAGTCAGGAGCCGGATTAAGTTCTAGCTATACTGACAAAGAATTTAGCGATGCTGGAGCCACTATAACAAATGATACTAAAAAAGTATTAGGGTGTCCAATAATACTTAAAGTGGAGCCATTAACCATGGATGAAATTGCTTTACTAAATCCTAATGCAATTGTCATTTCTGCCATTCAATTAAAAACAAGAAAGGCAGCCTACTTTGAAGCGTTAATTAAGAAAAAAATAACTGCATTAGCTTTTGAATATATCAAAGATGAAGATGGTTCTTATCCAGCTGTAAAATCATTGAGCGAAATTGCAGGAACTGCATCAGTATTAATTGCAGCAGAATTAATGATTAATAACGAGTTTGGTAAAGGATTATTACTGGGAAATATTACTGGTGTTCCACCTACAGATGTTGTGATACTTGGCGCTGGAACTGTAGGTGAATTTGCAGCAAAAACTGCTCTAGGATTAGGCGCAAGTGTAAAAGTTTTTGATAATTCCATTACAAAATTACGACGTCTTCAAAACAATCTAAACCAACGTATATTTACTTCTACTATTCAACCAAAATCTTTACTGAAAGCTTTACGAAGATGTGACGTTGCTATTGGCGCGATGAGAGGAAAAGAACGTTGCCCAATTGTAGTTACCGAAACTATGGTGGAGCACATGAAAAAAGGCGCAGTTATAGTAGATGTTAGTATTGATACTGGGGGTTGTTTTGAAACTTCAGAAATAACTACACATGAATCACCTACATTTATTAAAAACAATGTAATTCATTATTGTGTTCCAAACATTCCATCGCGCTATTCTAAAACCGCTTCTCTATCAATCAGCAATATTATTACACCCTACTTACTTCAAATTGCCGAGGATGGAGGATTAGAAAGCGCCATTCGTTGCAATAAAGGATTAAAAAATGGGGTATACTTATATCATGGGATTTTAACCAACAAAGCTATTGGTGATTGGTTCAACTTGCCCGATAATGATATCAATCTTATTGTATTCTAAAATAAATATCTCTTTATAATTTATTGAAACTCTAACATTGATTACTTTTGCCAAAAAGTATTCAAAATGAAATTTTATCAACGATTTGCCTATTACTTTATAGGTTTTACTATAGGAATGTTTGTTGTTGCTTTAGTTTGGAACCGAAAAGATGTCCAATTTAATTATTTACCTAATGCTAGAGTTTTGAGTAACATTAGTAGTAAACCTATGTTTTATGACTCTTTAGTCATAAAACAATTCAATGAGAAATGGGTTGACACTTCAGATATTAAAAACACCTTGATTTATGGCGACGTAGATTTCAGTAAAAGTAATAGCAAGGAAAAAGGTGGTAAACTTTACACCATTTATGGTAAAACAAAACAAAACCAGGACATTATTTTAGAAATTATAAATTATGAAGACAAAGCGGTTTTGAAAAATATCTGTAAAAGAAAATCTAAATAATTATATTTTCATTAACCTATTATAATTATTTAGATTTATTGAATCTGTAACAAAAAAATCACTTACACTACTAAGAAGACTATGAGTGAAGATTTTGAAAAATCATTTGTAAAGCAACTTAAGCAGAATCAAAACATTATCCACAAGATATGTAGGTTGTATACCAATGGTGAAGATGCTCACAACGATTTGTTTCAGGAAATCACCATTCAGTTATGGAAAGCCTTTCCAAAGTTTAGAGGTGATTCTAAATTCTCTACATGGGCTTATAGAGTAGCATTAAATACTGCTATTACTTTATATAGAAAAAGTACTCGAAGTGTTTCCACTATAAGCTACGAAGGGCAAAATCATTTTATCAGTCCCGAAGAATATAACCACGCCGAAGAAGAACAAATCAAATTGATGTATAAAGCAGTACAAAAGCTCAATGATATTGAGAAAGCCCTAGTGTTCCTCTATTTGGAAGACAAGAATTATACCGAAATATCAGAAACTTTAGGAATTAGTGAAGTGAATGCAAGAGTCAAAATGAATAGAATTAAAGGAAAATTAAAAAAAATATTAAATCCCTAAGAATTATGAAAGAGTTGGATTTATTAAAAAAAGCTTGGGAAAAAGACATTCATTCCTACCACCAAGTAACCGAAAGAGAAATATACAAAATGCTTCATACCAAATCATCCTCTATTGTAAAATGGATTTTGATTATTAGTATCATAGAAGTTTTGTTTTGGACTGTCATAAGTGTCGTGTATAACACCGACGAATACTTAAAAAAAATGGATGTAGAAAAGCTTAATATCTATTTCAAGGCATTGAATTTTATAAACTATGCAGTGATTTTAGTTTTTATATATTTCTTTTATAAAAACTATGTCAAAATTTCGTCAACAGTATCAACCAAGCAATTGATGCAAGATATACTGAAAACCAGAAATACCGTTCAATATTACGTTTGGTATAATTTAACAATGATTGTTTTATCTCTAATTGCAGGTATTGCCCTAGCTTTTGTATATAATCCAAAAATGGAATTGCTAAAAGATAAAATGACTCATGAAAGCAATTATCAAACCATACTTATTACACTTGGAATTATGATTTTAATCTGTGTAATAATTGTTGGATTATTTTGGCTGTTCTACCGTTTACTTTATGGCATCTTACTAAGAAAACTCAATGCCAATTTAAAAGAATTAATAAAAATAGATTTATAGAGATTGGGCATTAGTAAACATTTTAAGACTTTTTTTACTTAATTGGGAGCATTTCCTTAAATAAAATTTTTTCTTAAAATATTTTTTGCTCTTTCAAAGTGACAAATGCAAAAAAATCATCTTGAGGGATTTACCTTTTAATTTGCTTTGCTTTTGCTACTATGATCTACCTGCCATTGACGAAGTTTATTCAAACGCTCTTGCTCTTCAATTTCTTCGGCTGGAATTACGTTTAAAAAAGAGGGATGTTGCTCTATTGCGTAGGCCACTTTTTCTACAATTTGATCAATAGTTTCATTCTCATAATCTATTGCTAGAGGTTCTTTGATAATGAAAGACTGAAGAATATTTTTCTTTTTGAGACGTAATCCTTTTTTGTCAAATGAACGACGAAAACCGTCAATCACAATAGGCACAACAACAGGTTTATATTGTTTTATAATATGTGCGGTACCTTTTCTAACAGGTTTGAATGACTTAGTTGTTCCCTGAGGAAAGGTAATCACCCAACCATCTTCTAGAGCAATTCTAATATTCTCCGAATCGTTTGGGTTTACTTCGCGTTTTTCGGTAACGTCTTTCCCGCCAGCGCGCCAAGTTCTTTCTACACTTATTGCACCTACATAAGCTAAAATCCTAGGTAACAAACCTGATTTCATGGTTTCACTTGCCGCAACATAATAGATGTTCATCTTCGGTTGCCACAAATAGCCCACGTTTTTAATATTGTCTTGTCTACCCGAAAGACTGGCATTAAAAACATGAAACATAGCTACTACATCGGCAAAATAAGTTTGGTGATTAGAAATAAAGAGTACATTTTTATCTGGCAATGCTTTGATAATTTCGGAACCATCAATATACAACTCATTAAATCCGTGGTACCTTCTATGTGTAATAGCACCAAAAATTCGAATCAACCATTTTTTGATGAAAAGTATATGACCAAAAGGATTCCTTTTTAATAAACCCATAATTTAATAATTTTACTTCCTGACTTTCGGGAGGCAAATCTACAAAAACTTATAGTTTATAGAATCATTTTTATGGTTTCTTTGAGCTCACTCATCATCATGGCAGTTGCCCCCCAAATGAAGTGTTCCTTTACCTGAAAACCTGGAACTTCGATAGCACCAGCATAGGAAGTTTGCATGGTTATTTGCATCAAATTAGTATCATCCAAAAATTCCGCCAAAGGAAGTTCAACCAATCCTGCCACCTCATCTTGCTGCAAAGTAAAGTTTAATTCGTTCTCACTATAACCCAAAAAAGGATATACCATATAATTGCTCGGTGGAATATAAACTTCGGTAAAAGGACGAATTACATTAATATGATTAGGATGGATTCCAATTTCTTCGTGGGTTTCTCTAATAGCTGTATGTTGCAAATCATGGTCATCCTCTTCCGCCTTTCCCCCTGGGAATGCTATTTGAGAGGAATGTACCCCATTATAAGATGTCCTGACAATTAAAGCCAAATGGGTTTGAGCATTCTTTGGATAAAAAAGCATCATGACCGCAGCTTTTTTGGGTTTGATTTGAGTAAAATCAGTGTTTCTCATTAACTCCTCCCTTTTAGGTGGAACCATTTTTAAATGTGCATGCGTTGCTGGAAGGTCAACATTTAGTATTTTTGGCGTATATTTTAAAAACTCATCGAATAACATACTGATTAGTTTAGCTATATAAAATTACCTTAAAAAAATTAAAGTACACCACTATTACAACAATAAAATGTATAGCAAAGAAGAGGCACTACTAATAAAAAAAGAATTTTGGACTGCTTTTGCTGAGGCATATCCCCGAAAATGGTTGCTCTACAACACTAAAATAAAAGATGTTACTTTTAAATTTTTTATCGACAATAAAAAAGCGCAGGTACTTCTAGACATTGAACCCAAAGACGAAGAAAAAAGAAAAATTTATTTTGAAAAAATAGAATCACTCGAGACTATTTTGTTAGAAGACTATCTTCCTGAAGCCATTTTAGAACGTAATTATTATCTTGAATCAGGAAAAGTGATAAGTAGAATTTGGGTAGAAAAACTCGAAGTGAGTTTAAACAACAGAAGCTATTGGCCAACCATTTTTGACTTCTTTAATCAAACTATGGCACAATTTGAATTGTTTTTTTATGAATACGAAGAGTATATCAAAGATTTAGATATCAATACCTAACGCAGGATTATAGCTGTAACGACATCCTTACGTAATTCATCATTTATCATGGCAATTATTTTCTGTTTGCCATAACTTAATTCTTCACGTAAAACAGATGATGTTAAGGAAACATATAAGGTAGAACCTTTAAGCAAAACTTCTTTTGTATAGCTATTGACTCCATTACCCATCAATGTTTTCCAAGCCGCTTCCACATCTATTTTGTCCATGCCGCCTTGCAGTTTATTTACTTGAATAAACTCTTTTAAAACATCGCCAATAGGGCTTTCGTTGCTTTGTCTTTTTGCCATTTGTGTTGAATTTATCGAAGTATTATTTAAATGAAAAAGGTTTGAATTTTTTATAGGTATATTCTAATTTGATTTTATTTTTCAACACTAAAGTTGAGTCGGCAATTTCAACGATTTCTTCTTGCCATTTTCCATAATTAGTTTGGTATTCAATAAAAAAAGTATTGTTTTTTTCTATAATCTTGATATTTTCTTTGATGCCATTAGTTCTATAAGTCCCATCAAATTGAGGCATTACTTTTTGACGGAAACCTGTATTGTTTTGTAGTTCAAAAAAATCAATCGTTTCATTGACTTTATAGTCCTTCTTTTCACCGTCTGATAGTTTCACTTGTTTGATTTCCCAATACCCGTTGAGTTTATTTAAGTCTTCCTTCTTCACCTCAGCATGGCAAGAAATTAATAATGTGGTTAGCAATAAAAACCCTATTTTTTTCATGTTACTTCAAGTATTTTTTTTTGAAAATTCTGCTTTTAAATCGTTTATAGAAAATAATTTGCTTGTGTTGATGTATTTTAAGGAGTAATAAACCTAAATTTTATTGCAAATCCTAATTCACAAATTTAATTTTTTTAGCTTTATAAATTCGTAAAAATTTGAAATTAATAGTAGCAACATTAAACTATTTAATACTTTTATAATCTTACAAGAAATCATATCCAATTATGAAAAAAATATTCCTACTCTTATTAGTTTCTATTTTTAACTTAAGTTGTAGTTCTGAAGCTTCTTCGACAAATACGCCGCTAGATCAAATGTATTTCCCGCCCAATGATGGAAGCACCACTTGGGAAACAAAAACTATAGCTGATTTGGGTTGGAATCAAAATGCAGTTCAACCACTATTAGAGTATTTACAACTAAAAAATTCAAAGTCGTTTATGATTTTGGTCAACGGAAGAATTGTGATGGAGAATTATTTCAATGGCCACACAGCAACCACGCTATGGAAATGGAATAGTGCAGGAAAGACTTTAACCTCAACAGTTACTGGAATTGCCGAACAGGAAGGTTTTATAAATACCAATAATAAAGTATCAGATTATTTAGGAACTGGATGGACAAGCGCGTCTTTGGACAAAGAAAATTTAATTACTTGCAAAAATTTATTAAGCATGAATTCCGGTTTAGATGATACTTTGGGTGATGAAGTGTCACCAAGTAATCTTAAATATCTAGCTGATGCCGGAACACGTTGGGCCTATCATAATGTATATGTAAAACTGCAAGATATAGTTGAACAAGCCACAGGAGAAAACTGGAATACTTATTTCAATACCAAATTACGGGATAAAATTGGGATGAGTTCTAATGGATTTTGGTATTCAGGAACGGGTGCAAATTTAGGATTGAAAATTTATTTCAGTACTACGCGTAGTATGGCTCGATTTGGGCTTTTAGCTTTAAACAATGGAACGTGGAATGGAACGCAAATAATCAATTCTAATTATCTTAATCAAGCTACAACTACTTCTCAAAACATCAATTTAGCTTATGGTTATTTGTGGTGGCTGAATGGCAAAACCAGTTATCATTTACCCCAAACTCAATTGCAATTCAATGGAAGTTTAGTTGCATCAGCTCCATCTGATATGTATTGTGCTTTGGGAAAAGACGACCAAAAAATATATGTTGTGCCTAGCCAGAAAATGGTAGTCATTAGAATGGGTGATGCAGCAGATAGCGCCAACTTAGCTCTCTCCAATTTTGATGAAACACTTTGGACAAAAATTAACGCTTTGTATCAGTAATTTATCCCATTACCGAAACGCCTATCAATTTCCCAATACCGAAAGTAATTGCCGCTGCTAGTAAGCCGAACAAAACTTGACGAAAACCAGAGTACCAAACACTTTTTCCAGTAAATAATGTGATACTTGCCCCTATCAAGAACAAACCGCAGGCACTCATCACTGTACTAATAATTATCGCTTTCATTCCTCCTAAAAAGAAAAATGGAATTACAGGAATTATGGCTCCTACTCCAAATAGAATAAATGAGGAAATGGCTGCTTCCATAGCGGAACCTTTAAGATCTTCTGGGTTGATGCCTAGTTCTTCTTTAATAAGTATTTCGTGTGCTTGGTCCTTATTTTTCATGATATCGGCAGCCATTTGTTTGGCTTGAGCCTCAGGAATACCTTTTGAAAAATAAATTAATGCCAGTTCTTTTTCTTCGCCTTCTGGGTTGGTATCTAGTTCTTCCAGTTCTAGTTGCATTTGGTTTTCATAGAGTTCTTGTGAACTTTTAACAGATATCCATTCACCGAGCGCCATAGATAATGCTCCAGCCAGCAGACCAGCGATACCGGCTAATAACACTCCTGAATTGCCACTAGTTGCCCCAGCAATACCCATCACCAAACTGAAATTAGACACTAATCCATCATTGCCACCTAATACAGCAGCACGCAAGGCATTTCCTCCTACATTACGATGGCGTTTTTCAAAACGGGCAAGAGTAGCACCCGATATTTTCTTATCATTACTAAGAATGTTTTTCAGAATGGTAACATGGGCAGTGTCTGATATAGACTCTTTGGTTTTAGTTTGTTTACGGGCGTTAATTACCGACGATGAAATACTCTTTTCTGTATCTAGCAAAACCCCTAGTATATAATCGTAGCCAATCACTCTGCCTATAAAATGCAATACTTTGGCCCTAACTGATGGTTTGGGCAAATGACTTTCGTTTAAATTGTTTTTGGCAAGAAATGCAACGGCATGGCCATGTTCTATAGCGCTCATTTCGTTAAATATGTAGGCAACGTTCTCATCAGATTCGTTTGCTGCCAGAATTTTATAGAGAAAACTAGCATCTACCTCAGTTTGTATGCTTTTTAAACTTATCATAATGGGTTTTAGTTGGCCTATCTAAAGTAATACTTTTTTTTGATTTTTCAAAATAATAAAACGCAACATAACCAAACCACAAATCCCTCCTTATATTCTTTACATTTTTAACTACTAAAAAAAACTTTCCAACGCACCATCCTACTCACTTTTTGCTCCTATTGAACTTACTTTTTAATTTATATTAAATAATTATTAAATCTATATTAATTCATTTTTTTATTTAATTAAAATATTTATGTTTGCATTTTTTTAAAATTTATCATAGAATATTTTATGTTTAGCAAAAGAACATTGTTAAAAAAGCAATTGTTAAAAATAATTTTAACAATAAAATTACTAAAAATGGAAAGCCGAAGCCAATACTAAAGTAGGCGCAAATATCTTCAATTATGAAAAAAATTATTTTTTTAATGCTATTCGCTTCATTAGGATGGCAGCATGCGCTAGCACAGACATTCACTAGTGATGGGTTAGTTTACAACGTGACTTCAAGCAGCACTGTTGAAGTTGGAAATCAAAATTATGCAGCAACTGGAACAATTATAATTCCTCCACAAGTAACCCACAATAGTACTGTTTATTCGGTTACTAACATTATTGGTGAAGCATTTGACACTTGTATATTTTTGACCTCGGTTACTATTCCAAACACGGTAACTAGCATTGGCAATTTTGCTTTTTTAGATTGTGGATTAACCTCAGTTATTTGTAATGCAACTACACCCATAACTATAAATAGTTCTGTTTTCTCGGGTGTATACCAAAATCAATGTAGTTTAACAGTGCCTGCTGGTAGTGTTGCTGCGTATGAAGCGGCAGCTGTTTGGCAAAATTTTAGTCCTATCACTAGTGCTAATTCAACTGTATATAACACTACAACTGTAACTGCATGTGCAAGTTATACTTGGGCAAATAACAATCAAACCTATACTGCCACTGGGGTGTATACTGGTACGACTACAAATGGTATCACTGAACAATTAGATTTAACCATTACAACACCACCAACTAATTTTAGTAGTGGTGGCTTAAATTATACGGTAACCTCTCCAACCACTGTAGCGGTAACTACTACTACAGGTTTAACTGGGAGTATTGCTATCCCATCATTAGTAAATTCAGCATGTGGGACTTATTCGGTAACCAGTATTGGTAACGGAGCTTTTAACAACAACATCGGTATAACATCGGTAACTATCCCAAACTCTGTAACTACTATTGGTACTGCTTTTCAAGTTTGTACAGGTTTAACATCAATAACTCTCTCAAACTCGCTAACGAGTATAGGTAGTACTGCTTTTTATAATTGTACTGGTTTAACATCTATAACTTTACCAAACTCGTTAACTAGTATTGGCACTGACGCTTTTAGAGGTTGTTCTGGTTTAACATCGGTAACTATTCCAAACTCGTTAACTAGTATTAGTGATAGAATGTTTAACAGTTGTTCAGGTTTAATTTCTGTAAACATTCCAAACTCAATAACTAGTATTGGGAAAGGTGTTTTTGGCCAATGCATTAGTTTAACATCGGTAACTATACCAAGTTCAGTAACTCTTATAGATGTTAATGCTTTTGCAAATTGTATTGCTTTAACATCTATTATATGCAATATAACATCACCTTTAGTAATAAATGCAAATGTTTTTGGGGGAGTAAACCAAGGTGCTTGTAGTTTAACTGTCCCTGCTGCAAGTATTGGGGCTTATCAAGCGGCAGCTGTGTGGCAAGATTTTGCTCCTATTACTAGTTCAACTGTATATAACACTACAACTATAACCGCTTGTGGCACATATACTTGGGCAAATAACAATGAAACCTATACTGAAACAGGGGTTTATACTGGTACTACTACAAATGGTATCACTGAACAATTGGATTTAACCATTACAACACCTCCAACCAGTTTTACTAGTGATGGTATTAATTATGTTGTTACCTCGCCAACTACAGTAGCGGTAGGAAATAATACAGGCGCAACAGGGGTTGTTGTAATTCCTGCTTCTGTAACTACGGCTTGTGGTACTTATGATGTTACGAGCATTGGTAATAATGCTTTTTTTGGAGCTTCTGGTTTAACTTCGGTTACCATTCCCAACTCAGTAACGAGTATTGGTTATAGTGCTTTTGATACTTGTTTTGGTTTAACTTCAGTTACTATTCCCAACTCTGTAACGAGTATTGGTTATGGTGCTTTCTCTACTTGTTCTGGTTTAACTTCAATTACCTTACCAAACACCTTAACGAGCATTAGTCTGTCTATGCTTGCCGGTTGTTCTAAATTATCCTCGATTACTATTCCCGACTCAGTAACAAGTATTGGTTCAGTTGCCTTTGATGGCTGTTCTGGTTTAACCTCCGTTATTTGCAATGTAAGTACACCTATAACTATTGATTCATATGTTTTTCAAGGCTTAAACCAATCGGCTTGTAGTTTAATCGTACCTGCTGGTAGTGTTGCTGCGTATGAAGCGGCAGCTGTTTGGCAAAATTTTGCTCCTATTGTATCTAATCCAACCTATAACACTACAAACATTTCCGCTTGCAGCAGTTATACTTGGCAAGTTAATAATCTAACGTATATCACTAATGGAACGTACACTTATGCTAGCACAAATGACAATATAAATTATACAGTAGAAATATTAAATTTAACTCTGCAATTAGATTTTATAATTGATGGTATTAATTATGTCGTTACCTCCCCAACGACGGTAGCTGTGGGCGATAATGCAACTGCAACTGGGGACGTTGTTATTCCATCAACTATTACTACCACTTGTGGCACTTATGCAGTAACGAGTATTGGTAATAGTGCTTTTTATGGTGCATCTGGTATAACTTCGGTTACTATCCCTAACTCAGTAACGAGTATTGGTGATAATGCTTTTAGTCAATGCTCTGGTTTAACTTCGGTTACTATTCCCAACTCGGTTACAAGTATTGGTTATAGTGCTTTTGATGGTTGTACTGGTTTAACTTCGGTTACTATCCCTAACTCAGTAACGAGTATTGGCGATTATGCTTTTGCCTATTGTTCTGGTTTAACTTCGGTTACTATTCCCAACTCGGTTACAAGTATTGGTTATAGTGCTTTCAGAGGTTGTTCTAGTTTAACTTCGATTACAATTCCAAATTCGGTTACGAGCATTGGTTATAGAGCTTTTAGAGGTTGTTCTAATTTAACTACGGTTACTATTGGAAACTCGGTAACGTTTATTGATGATCAAGCTTTTAGAGATTGTACTGGTTTAACTTCGATAATTTGTAATGTAAGTACGCCTATAACTATTAATTCAAATGTTTTTCAAGGTGTAAACCAACCTGCTTGTAGTTTAACCGTACCTGCTGATAGTGTTGCTGCGTATGAAGCGGCAGCGGTGTGGCAAAATTTTAATCCTATTAATTCAATTGTTTATAACACTACAACTGTAACTGCATGTTCAAGTTATACGTGGGCAAATAACAATGAAACCTATACTGAAACAGGGGTTTATACTGGTACTACTACAAATGGTATAACAGAACAATTAGATTTAACCATTACAACACCACCAACCAGTTTTACTAGTGATGGTATAAATTATGTTGTTACCTCACCAACTACAGTAGCGGTAGGAAATAATACAAGCGCAACAGGGGTTGTTGTAATTCCTGCTTCTGTAACTACGGCTTGTGGTACTTATGATGTTACGAGCATTGGTACTAATGCTTTTACTGCTTCTGACATAACATCGATAACTATTCCTAGCTCTGTAGCGAGTATTGGTGATGATGCTTTTGGCAGTTGTGGTAATTTAACTTCTTTTATATGTGATGTTATTTCGCCTATAACTATTAATTTCTCTGTTTTTGGAGATGTAAATATAGCGGCTTGTAGTTTAACCGTACCTGCTGAAAGTCTGGCGGCATATCAAGCGGCAGCTGTGTGGCAAGAATTTGCTTCTATAAATGGTATTAGTTTAGTAAATCCTACTTTTGCAGCAACGTCATTACAATTATATCCAGTTCCGGTGAAAAATACATTATATATTCAATCTTCAAACAACATGTTGATTGATAAAATTACAATTACAGACCTAACCGGAAAAATTGTTGTAACACAAACCACAAATACTAATCAAGTTGAAGTGCATGAATTAACCAGTGGAATGTATATTATACAAGCTGTTGCTGGAGATTCTACTTTTGTTAGAAAGTTCATCAAGGAATAAATACTACATGGTTGGTTAAAAATAGTTAATCAACCCTCTTCAATTACTAGTAACAAACCCCTTCGTTTTAAAAACGAAGGGGTTTTTGGTTTTGGAAAATAGTTGTTCCGCTACCCCATAAATAACATCCTATATTCTTAACTACTCAAAACACCTCTTTCTACAGGACCTTCCTACACCCTTTTTGACCCTTTTATACTTGTTATTTTTTAATATATACTAATTCATTTTTTAATATAGATGAAATAGAATTAGTTGACAATGCTATACTTTTAAAAAAGTTTTTTGTATAAAAAAAGTGTAAAACATCAGAGGAGTAAATAACCTCGCCATTGGGGTTACGAACTCCAAATTAATGAAAAAACAGGGCAGCTGAAAACTGATAAAGAGTAGGCGGAATATAGAAGAACAGAATTTTAAATAATGATAGTGGCACAATGGCAAAAAATAAAACCTTAACCATCAAAGGAGCTCAAATAACTATAATCTCCAATACTAGCAATCAAGAATACCTATCATTAACTGATATGGCTAGGAGTCAATTACAAGAAGTCGTAATTATTAAATGGCTTAGTTTGAAAAGCACCATTGAATATCTTGGTGAGTGGGAAGCTTTATACAATCCTGATTTTAATTATACCGAATTCGGTACAATTAAAAATGAAGCAGGGAGTAATAATTTTGTATTGTCAGTAAAACAGTGGATAGCATCTACGGGGGCAATAGGATTAACGGCCGCTGCAGGAAGATATGGAGGAACGTTTGGACACAAAGACATTGCTTTTCATTTTGGAATGTGGATTAGTCCAAAATTTCAATTGCTTTTAGTTAAAGAGTTTCAACGACTTAAAGATGATGAAAACAATAGGTTACAGCTTACGTGGAGCCTTCAACGTACTCTAGCAAAAGTTAACTATCGTATACATACCGATGCAATTAAGGAAAAATTAATCCCAAAAGCGTTATCAAAAGAGAAAATAAATTTTGTTTATTCCGATGAAGCCGACTTACTTAATGTAGCGTTGTTTGGAATTACGGCCAAGCAATGGCGTGATGCAAACCCAAAAACAGAAGGGAATATACGAGATGAAGCCACGATTGAACAATTGGTAGTGCTTTCAAATTTAGAAAGTATAAATGCAGTATTTATTCATCAAAATTTATCACAATCAGAAAGACTGCTTCAACTCAATACCGTTGCTATTACACAAATGAAATCCCTTTTGGGAAATCCAAACCTTAAACAATTAAAATAACAAATAGGTTAAACCCGACTCCGCGAATCCTTTCGCGTGGTAACAGCATACAACAACAGGG
>CALPPS020000063.1 GCA_943325515.2 Flavobacterium psychrophilum | reverse complement strand
TTACAGCCGTTAATATTTGTTACTATGCATGGTAATCCCATAGCCCCTGCTTGCATAACCACATTTGGAAAACCCTCTCGATAACTAGGAAAAACCAAAGCATTAGCCAAAGCAAAATAAGGACGTACATCAGCCTGAAAACCTGTAGTTAGTATACCTTTGTTGTTTTGAATGGCTTCTAAAGTTTTGGGAGCTAACGGATCTAAATCGGGTTCGTAGTCACCAACTAGTAATAATTTAGACTGAGGATGAAGAATTTGATGATTTTCAAAAGCAGCGACCATTTCGTTAATGCCCTTATCCGAAACCAATCGACCCACAAAAATAAATACAAAATCACTAGTTCCAATAGTTAAACTTTGTCGCAAGTCAAGGTTTTGAGATTCAGTAAATAACTCAGGATCGAAATAGCCAATATCAATTCCATTACTACTGCCATTGCCTAATACTTTTAATTTTGAGGAGGCACAAAATTTTTCTTGTACAATGATGTCTTTCAACCCGTTAGAATTAGGATAAATTTTGGTAGCACAAGCATAGGTTAGTTTTTCAACTAAATTGAGAATTACTCTTTTAATGCCATTAGTTTCCATAAGTGGTAAACCCGCAACAGTATGAAGTCGTATAGGTACTCGGGCAAGCTTAGCTGCCATCATAGCAACTAGTCCCGCTTTTGGGGTATGGGAATGTACAATTAGAGGTTTTTCTTTTCTTAGGAAAAAGAAAAGTTTTATAATAGCCAATAAATCCGCAATAGGTGTTATTTTTCTAGACATTGCTAATGGAAACGTTCGAACACCTTCTCTATCACCTACCCTACTGAGATACTCTTTATCAGAACTTAGCGCAATAACTTCATAATAAGTACTCATAAATCTTAATTGACCATGCAGTAGCTTGTCCAAAGAAATAGGAACGGTAGTAACACGAACTAATTTGGGCTTATTCATGATTTTTTTTATAAAGAGTAATGCCTTGACTAATAATACTCAACATAGCGATGAGCAAAAAAGGCTGAAACATCATTTTGGTACGCATAAATATTCCCAAATTAGCATAACGTTCAATGTAGATTACAGTCGCCAAAAGCGAAAACCAAAAAGTAATTTTCATCCATGAAGAAAAAACTAGTTGAGCATAATACCTTACAACTAATAATAAAGCTAAGATAAAAATAATAAGCATCAGCAAATTCTCAATACTGGCAAAAAACAGGGATATAGAATAGGAATCAAAAAATAAGGGTCTGAAATGAAACGAAAATATTTTGTAAAAATAAGTATACTCTAACATCGGCACATAAGAACCCGAACCTCTAAACGAAAGTAAAGCGTATTGATTAAAATATTGAATGCGTTCCCAATTCCAATAGCGGATAGAGGAGACTTGGAATGACATATACGTTAGTGAGAACAAGAGGAGGCAACCACCTGAAAATAAAAATAGTCTTTTTTTAAGGGAATAGCTCTTTTGAAAAAGTAGTAACAAGACAATGGAGGCAAAAAGCATCAAAGCCACATGCGGTCGAATGATTACAACTAGTAAACTTCCCAATACAAAAGAAATAGACTTGAAATTACTAGTAGCAAAAGCATAAAAAACAGAAGCAATTCCAAAAAAAACAAAAGATTCTTTTCCTAAACTAGCAGTCCAATAATGAAGATTGGGTAGCAAAAAAACCAGCCAAAAAAAAGTAGTTTTGTCATTGATAAAAGTGTCTTTCATTACTATCTTCGCCCAACGAATCCATTGAATAATTCCAAAAAAACCTATACTACTGTAAAGCAAAAAGCCACCCCAATAAGGGATGCCCAGTTTTACAAAAGGATAATTTATAAAGAGGATAAAATCGGTGCCGTAATGAAAAAAATCAAACCAAGATTTTCCTTGGGTATAAAAGTTTTGAAACCAATATAACTGAGAATCTGCTCTACCCCTTTCAATTCGAATTTGATAGGCAAAATAAGTAAATACTAAATGATAACCCAAAAGGAGCCAATAGTATGTAGATATATTTTTAAACCATTTAAACACTATTGATAGGGTATTATGAATGCGAAAGATAAGGCTGAGCTAGTTCACGCATGGTTAGACTTTCCATGCCATAGGTTTGTTGACACTGCAGAAAAACATACAGAATTTGATGCAAAGCTTTCAAAGCTCCTTCAGGGTCTATACCAAAATTATGCGGATGCCACCATAGGTGATAAACTTCTCCATTTTTGGCCGCCTGTATAATTTCGTTTTTTATTCTATGAACACGAGCTTTGTTAAGAAGGGTTTGCGGATGTTGTGGTCTTAAAAAGCGACTGGCGGGTTGCTCCACCACTCTTGAAGTTGGTATTGCATCTCCCTTATATGATTTTTTACCCAAAGGCAAATAAGCATCACCTGTTCTAGCTAATTTTGTAAAAATAGTATCTGGAATAGTAGCATCCCAATACCAAGAACTAGGATTAGTTCTAACTGTTTTTATTTGATTCTTTTGACAAGTTTCTAGATACGATTCATTAAATTGATTTCTAGGAAAAACAAGTGATTCCAGCGTGATAGAGAATTTGTTTGCTATTTTAACAGCCTGTTGTAAATCAGCATCAAATTGGGATTGAGTTTGCCCTTTCTCTAAACAGTAATAATGAGAATAAGTATGAGAACCTAACTCCTGACCCTTTACACTTTGTATGACTCTAATAAGTTGAGGTGCAAAAAAGTAACTGTCTAAACCACTTTTTCTATGTTTTTCACCATATAAATATGGATTTAAATCTAGGTTTTGATACGTGGGCAATAAAGCAGGTTTATTAGCGTGCCATTCTTCCCAGTTTTCATTAAAGAGCATGCCTACGGTCGCCCAAGTTACATGAACATTATTTTTTTCAAAGGTCTCAAGCAATTTTGGAATAACACTAAGCGTGTTATCAAAGTAAACTATTTTATCTTGAATAGCAATATGATCAAATAGACCCCAAACCAATTCAAAATCTAGAGAAATGACTAAAGCGCCTTTTTTCATAACGAATAGCTTTAAGATAGATTAGGAAACAGAAGTAAGTTTTAGTTTTTGTTGCTGCTCTTTGTTGAACTTTTCCTCGGCCATAAAATAATAAACTACAAAAAAACCAAAATACATTACCATGGTTTTCTGACGCATGATAATTCCCAAATTAGACATTACAAAAGTCATAGCATAGGAAGCCACTAAAAAGGTAATAGCTGACATTTTGACCATATAAGGTGCTTTTATAATAAATGGAATAAAACGCCTATTAAATAGGTTATAAAACAACAATAAATAGACTAAATTCTCCGCTGAACTAAATAGTCCTAAAATACCTGGTGAATCTACAAAAAGGGGCCTAAACCAAAAAGTAAATAATTTAAACGGTAGGGAATAACTTTGCATAGCAACTCCTGATTTAGAGGTTTCAAGTCTATCAGACTGTGCATTGGCATAAACTTGAAAATCTTCCACTACATTTTCTGAGTTTTGATCAATATCTACTGAACCAAGAATAGTACTACTAGCACTATAAAGAAAAGCAATAGAAGCTAGTACCACAATAATTCTAGTGCCAATGCCTAATTTTTCTCTTCCTGTCAATAAACCAATCATAACACCCCCCAGTACAAATAGCATAACTGCAGGCCTAATCATATAAACAAAAAAACCGCCAATTAATAAAGTAAGAAATCTTTTTCTTGGTCTTTTAATAGCAAAAGCAAATAGCATTAATCCCATAAATATTAAGGATCCTTTGCCCAGCGAGGCAGTCCAAAAATGCATATTAGGTAAAAACAATAATAAAGTCAATAAATCATATTTTTTAAAAACCGTAACATTTACAGGTATATTTTCTCTAAAAAATAGGTACGCATAAACAAATCCAATATATCCAAACCATGAAAACAACAACATCAATGATTCATAGGACAATCCCAAGTAGGCAAAGGGTGCTGCAAAATTATCAATAAATCTTGTACTAGTATTGGCTATTATATTCCAATTCCCACCTATTTCAGATGCTTTTCTATAATATTCTTGTGAGTCAGAAGCACTAAATATTGTTGTGGCATAATAAACTCCGAAAAAGAATAAATGATACAAAAATAAGTTATTGAGTGTTTTTGTTGAAACCATGGGAAACTTCTCCACAATCTTCTTTATGAAAAGTTGGGTTATATAGTATAATAATAGAAGTAAAAGAAAAAAATCCATTAAAAATTTATGGGTGTAAAACCCTTTGGATGTAATTAGTTTTTAATAATCTATGTAAGTATTTTGTCACACTGTGATTGTCAAAGTGACATTTTTTTCTAATTATATTAATTTTAAATTCAAAAATATTTTTATATCAGAATACATTAATTTCGTCAATCGGTTGGTATAAAAATATAAATCAACCCTTCATAAACTATCAAAATAATTCTAAATCTCCTAAGCTATAGCTCCAGTTTTCAATTTTCAGCGCTTGGTCAACAAAGATAGTATTATTTGTCAAAGATTTAAAAGTTAATTTGGGCCCAAAATTGCCATACATACGAAATGCAAAAAGGGAGGGGTCCGCAACTGTAAGCAGGTAACATTTGTTTTTAACGGCATAGGAAATAATAGCCTTTTGAATAACTTTATCAAAGCTAACATTATGATTTCCAATTACCTCTACCACTCTTAGTTCATTAAAAAAACGATGTTTTTTGACATACATGGCAACATAGCAATCTGGAGTGGAATAAACAAAGTAGGATTGTAGAGGATTGACCTCATAACGCCATTTCAAATACTGAGCTGACTTTGGGGTAAACAATACATTTTTTTGTAAGAGTTTTTTATTGTGAATGGCACATAAGTTTTCAAGTTGTACTAGTGATAGAATACTTTCAGAAACTTTTCTTGAAAAAAGAAACTTTAAGGCATAAAAAAAAGTGGGAACCAAAGCCACTTTAATTTTTTCCACTTCTTGCCAACCCATTTTTAAGTAACCAGGGCGACTTTGATCATTAGGGGTATTAAAGACAAAACAATCTCCTTTTTGACGTACTTCATCTAGTGCCTGTAAAGTCAACTTTTTAAAAATGCCTTTCCCTTGGTAATTAGGATGTGTAGCCGTATCTACAGCCCTGAAGGCATTCCAAATCTGATTGCCCATTTGCCATCGCCAAGTCATAAAAGCCCTCACGCCTATTAATTCATTATTTTCCTCAGCTAATAATACTGTTGATTCTCCAAAAGGGTTAGCAACATGCTTGAAATTCCATATTTCAGCCGATTTTTTGAGTAAACTTTCTCCCAAACTGGCTTGAAGTAAAACGACAATAGAATCAATGTCCTCTTGCTTCGCTTGTCTAATAATCATATGATTTCTTCTAAATAACTCGTTTTGTGCAATTGTTTAAAAATTGTAAAAATGTTCTTTTGTCATTGCTTCGCCAGTTCGAGCAGAGCTCTCGAGCCCGACAAAGGAGGAATCACATAATAAATGTAGAGAATGTGATTTAGCTGCGCTCAATCAAAAGGTGTCTCGTTCCTCGAAATAATAAAATAGACCTATTAATTAACCCGTTGGGTGTAATTGTTTTTTATGGCTAATGTATACTAGAATGTCACATTGAGCTACGCCTGTACTGACGAAGGAAGTATCGAAATGTATCCTTTTTGATGTCTTCGACAAGCTCAGACTGACATTTTTGTCCTAAATTGAATATAAATTGCCATCAAAAAAATCATTAATAACGTATTTTTAATAATTACACCTAACGGGTTAAATATAATTTTTCTAAAGCAGTAACCATAACTTCTATACTAAAAGAGTCCACCACTCTTTTCCTAGCCTGAGATTGATAATGATGTAATTTTTTTTTGTCTTCAGCAAGGGTTACTATAGATTTTGAAAGGGATGGCCACTCATCAACTGACACTATAAAACCATCTTCATCAGGTCTTAAAACTTCTTTAATACCTCCAGCATCGGTCGAAACAATAGCACAACTTATACTCATGGCTTCCAATAAGGCGATAGGTAATCCTTCAAAAGAAGAACTCATCATAAAAATATCCATCGCTTCATAATAGGGTTTTACATTGGTTTGTAAACCCGCAAAAAATACTTTGCCTTCTAGTCCTAATGCTGTATGTCTTTCTTTTAACATAGGTTCTAAAGGTCCAGCACCAACTATAATTCCATATATTTTAGGGTTTTGTTTGATGGCTTCTGCCATAATTTCGAGCCATAAATCCAATCGTTTCTGAAAACGAAAAACGGCTACTGTTCCAACTACGATAGCATCATTCGGAATTCCAAATTCCTCTCTGATTTCTGCTCTTTCTAGAGGATTTTCTCTTTGAAAAGTAGTCGTATTAACACCATTTAAAATGGTTTTTACTGGTAGGTTTGGATTGATGTTTTTTTGAATTGATTGCGTAACATCTTCAGAGACACCTATGCCCATACTTTGCCATATAAAACTTAATTTATTAAATAATTTGGTAATAAAATGATACCGCTCTTGCAAATTATGCTCGGTATAAATCAAGGGAATTCGGGTTTTTAAATGCACTAATCGAGATACAAAACCAGCCCAAGGCAAATGCGCATGGATCAATTGGATTTGATGTTCCTTGCAATAACTAATTATCTTTGGATATTGAAGCAACAGCTGAATATTATTATTCGCAGGGAAACAGGTTACTTTTCCTCCAGCCTTTTCTATAGCCTCAACCAATTGATTTTTCCAAGGTAAAAAATAGAGGTAATGAAACTCAAATTGCTCTTTATTATGAGATTTTAAAGTTTCCGGCAATAGCATTTCTGCACCACCGCGGCCAAGAGATTTTATGATATGGAGTATTATTACTTTATTCATTAGTGATTTTCATTGACTATCTTATTGAAATATTGAGAGTAAAATTTAGCACCTATTGAATTTAAATGTTCTCTATCTTGAAATCCATTATCAGGAATTGGAAAATCTTTATTGTCGATATACTTGATATCTTTAAATTTTTTAGATAAAATCTTGTTGAATTCATTTTCTGAAAATGAAACATCATATGTTTTATACATTGGACTTCTTACTAAAATAACCTCAATTTTTCTTTGTTTACAATATTTTACAATTTGTTCTAAATAATATATGTTAGATTCAGAAATTTCATAATTTGAAATGGACATCTTTTTATTCTTGGGAACTTTAGTATTTATAAATATTTGATTATTGGTTTTAAAACCTCCCATTGATCCATATTGAATTTTTCTTTTTTTTGATGGTATCATTTTTAATAAATTATTAAATAATCCTTTTGAAAATGCAGTAACAAATCCTGATGGATTTTTTTTGTATAACAAACTCAACGCATCATAATCCATTAATACTCCATAGGATATAAAATTATATTGAAGATGTGTGTCATCCCAAATCCAATTATCCATATGTTTATCAATTTGATTATTAGTAAACTCAACATAAACCTTTTTTATTTGAGGATTAGTCTCTATTACTTTTTTTGCTTTAAAATAAGTATATATATAAGCTTCACCAGAACTAGCTAAATTAATAGAATTTTTAATATATTTAGTATTACAAGAATTTGCAGTATGAGAATGGCCTAGAATCAGAGTATGTATGTTTTTAGCTAATTTCATATCTTCATCTCTAAATAGTAAAGTTTTTTGCAAACAAACGTCAATAAATACGAAGCCAATTATAATAGTTAAAAATAAAAGCAGCCTTTTTATAAATTTTTTCATTTTTAAAAATTAAAATAAATAAAAACTTGTTCTTTTCCTGCGAAATAAAAAATAGAAAAGACTAAGACAAAATAAAACAACCACCTTAATTTACTATTCCAACGAAATCCAATTTTTTGTATGGCAAAGTCATTTTCTCTACCTATCCACTCTAATGTAAAGAAAAAAAGTGTTAGAAGTATAGTTATTAAAGCTTTTGTTAGCCCTCTAAATTGAGGTAATTTGAATAAAGAATGAGAAAAAATACTTATAATATAGTTAAATGCTTCACTAAGGTTTTTAGCTCTAAAAAAAATCCAAGCAAAAACAGTTAGTGTAAAAGTGATGATGATTTGAAAAAATTCTTTAAAACTTGGAAAATATTTTCCGCTAGCAACTATATCAAGATTTGCCCTATTAGTATTAAAAATGATAGAAGGCATAATATAAATAGCATTCAATAATCCCCAAATAATAAATGTACAGTTAGCACCATGCCAAAAACCACTTACTAGAAATATTATGATAGTATTTCTAACTTTCATCCAAGTTCCACCTATACTACCGCCAAGTGGAATGTATAAATAATCCCTAAACCAGGTTGATAGAGAGATATGCCAACGACGCCAAAACTCAGCAATATCTCGAGAGAAATAGGGAAAAGCAAAATTTTTCAATAAATCAATTCCAAATAGCCTTGCTGTTCCTAGAGCAATATCCGAGTAACCTGAGAAATCACCATAAATTTGAAAGGTAAAAAATACTGCTCCTAAAACTAATGTACTACCTGAATAGCTTGAATGATTATCAAAAATCAAATTAGCAAATTCAGCACAGTTATCTGCAATAACCACTTTTTTAAATAAACCCCATAGAATTTGTCTCAAACCATCAACAGCTCGATTGTAATCAAATGTCCTTTTTCGTTGAATTTGAGGTAATAAATGAGTAGCTCTTTCAATAGGACCAGCAACAAGTAAAGGAAAAAAACATACAAATACAGAATAATCTAAAAAATTCTTTTCTGCTTTAATTCTGTCTTTATAAATATCAATTACATAAGAGAGTCCATGAAAAGTATAAAAAGATATACCAACTGGAAGAATAACTTTCAGAGTCCAAGGATTAATATGAAGACCAAAATTTGCTATTACTTGTGCAAAAGAGTCAGCAAAAAAATTGTAGTATTTGAATACTCCCAAAAAACCAAGATTTACTGAAATACTTAGCCAAAACAAAAACTTTTTATTTTCTATACTTTTAGCTTCTGACATTTTTATTCCTGTAAAATAGTCCAAAAGCGTTGAAAAAATTAACAAAAATAAAAAGCGCCAATCCCAACAAGCATAGAAGAAATAACTAGATACAAGGAGTAAAACATTTTGATACTTGTAATTTTTAATAAAAACAAACCAATAGAGTACAAAAACTATAGGTAAAAAGATGGCGTAACTAAGAGTGTTAAAGAGCATTAAAATAGTATTTAATTAACAGTCACTTAAAAATTAATTTACTGAGAATAGTTCTGTTTTTTTGAAAGTATTTTTTCAAAAAATAATTCAAACTTTTTTGAAATAGAAGAGTTAGAATAGTTATTCACCGCTAAATTATATGCGTTATCTTGGATTATACTTGTTTTTAATGAAAGACAGTGTTTTAATGCCAATAAAAAATCAATTTCATTATTTTTATTGACTAACCATCCCGTTACATGATTATTAACTACTTCCTTTATTCCACCAACATCGTAAGCGATAACAGGAAGTCTGTTAATAAAAGACTCTAAAATAACACCTGGTAAACCTTCAATCAAACTTGGTAGAATAAAAACGTCACAGCAAGACATTATCTGTAAAACATCATTTCGCTTTCCTAAGAAATGAATATGAGATTGTATATTCATTTTTTTTGTCATGTTTTCAATGGTTGGTTTAAGTTTTCCCTCTCCTATCAGCAAAAGTGTAGCGGTTGGATACTCTTTTAATAAGTTATAAAAAATCCGTAATAATCCCTCATGATTTTTTTCGGGAACAAAACTTGCCACATGCAATAAAAAAGGTCCAACTCCAGGTATGCCTATAACAGATAAAGAATCATATTGGGCCGGATTTTCCAACGAAACACCAATAGGTAAACTTTCAATTCTATTCACGAATGATGGATAAACTGCTATAAAATCTTGCATGCATTCCTCACTAACAGAAGCAACGGCATCTACTTTCTTCATTAATAGTTTATTGAGAGCTTTTTTTAAAAAAGTAGTCATAAAATCACTTATTTTATTAGCATTTCTATAGACAAACTTAGCTTTCCATCCGTAAAGCTGTTTTGAAATAGCTAAGTATTTTAAAGTATCAGCAGCATTACCTTGAACAATTTCATAGCCACCTTTCACGATA
This sequence comes from Flavobacterium psychrophilum, assembly GCA_943325515.2. Classification (GTDB taxonomy): domain Bacteria; phylum Bacteroidota; class Bacteroidia; order Flavobacteriales; family Flavobacteriaceae; genus Flavobacterium; species Flavobacterium psychrophilum_R. The sequence continues at coordinate 5,106 of CALPPS020000063.1, read as the reverse complement.
ATTGAATTCAACTTTCTGTAGGCTTTTAAATCCCAAAAGCGTTTTTTTAGGGTGGCATTTAAATGAATAAAATATAAAGGAAAAGGCAATTGTTCATCATCAGTTCCAAATAAAAAAAGAACATCTACTTCATGTCCTAATTTTATTAGTTCCACACTCAATTGACAAGCGAAAATTTCAGCGCCTCTAAACTGTGGTTTTTGGATAACTTGAAGGATTTTCATTTCTTAAATTCCTAATAAATTTTGATAGGTTTGATTATACTGACTAATAACATTAACTAATTCAAACTTTTTTACAGCTGCTGTTTTGGCGTTAATTGCCATGGGTTTGTAGGCTTCTATATTATTTAAAATCATTGAAATTTTTATAGCCATTTCTTTTGTGTCATGAGTTTTAAAAAAAACGGCTTCATCCTCAGTGACACACTCTTTATTTTCACCAATATCAGAACAAATAATAATTTTTTGAGCAAACATGGCCTCCAGTAAAGCACCTGGCAAACCTTCATAGTGCGAAGGAAAAACAAATACATCTGCCATGTTGAGCAATACGGGTATGTAATCTACATTACCTAATAATAGCACCTTTTCTTTTAATCCCAGTTTTTGAATTTCTGTTTCTAGTGTAGTACGATATGCCCCTTCCCCTGCAAATAAAAGAATAGTTTTAGGATGCTCTTTTACGACCTCAGCAAAACTGTTAACCAAATCCAATTGCCCTTTTCTGTCTAGTAATCTGCCGACGTTTAATAAAACTTTTGTATCACTATCTATTTTCAATTTTAATCTCAATGCATTTGCTTCTTCATCAGATATAGAGTCTAATTTTTTGGAGGAACGACCTCTGTAAATAACTTTTACCTTTTCTTTTTTAATTCCTAATGCCCTGCAATTAGTTTTCATAATAGTGGCTGAATTTGATATAAACAAATCCACTTTATTGGCACTCCATTTATCCATAAGTTGACAGCCATACAATTTAACTTTTCCAAGTAAACTAAGAGTTCGATAGCGCTCACTTAAGTAAGTATTATTAACAAAACTTGAAATTAAAGGAGTATTTCTATATTTTTTTACTTTCCTGGCAATAATATCCGAACGAAACAAAGTAGAATGTATAATATCAGGTTTTATGATATCAAGTAATGGCAGTAATTGAGTAACCACTGTTTTGAATTCATACCTGAATGAATTATTTAATTGATTTACTTCTATACTATTTTGTTTTAGTAAAGACACCAAACCATCTCCAGTATAAATTGTAATAAAAATAGATTCAACTTTTGGATTATTTATAGCAATATCCGCTAAGCTTTTCTCTGCTCCGCCTACAGCCAAAGTATCTATTAAATAAAGAACTTTAATTCTTTTCATGAGGACCGTAATACTTTAAAAACCATGCAACAAATTTTGGTATCCCTTGTTCTAGTGACGTGGAAGCTTTGTATCCTAACTTTTCAATTTCAGAAGTATCAGAATAAGTAACGACCACATCACCTTTTTGAGGAGGCATAAAATGATAGTCAAATTGTATGTTTAATTCCTTTTCTAAAAGTTTAATAAAATCCATTAAGGAAACTGGACTTCCTTTACCTATGTTTACTATTTGGAAATTCTTCAATATAATTTGATCCTCTGCAACAAGAACAATCCCCTGAATGATATCATCGATATAAGTAAAATCCCTACTTTGTTCTCCGTTGTTAAACACCTTTAAAGGCTGTTGTTCAATACCTGCTTTAGCAAATAAAACAGGGGCCATATCGGGTCTTCCCCATGGGCCATAAACCGTAAAAAATCTCAAACCAGTTATTTTTAATTGATACAAAGAAGCATATGCATGCGACATAACTTCATTACTTTTTTTGGTAGCCGCATAAAAACTTACTGGAGCGTCGGTATTTTGATTTTCCCTAAAGGGAAAATCATCTGTATTACCATAAACCGAAGAACTGGAAGCAAAAATTAAATGTTTAATTTTAAAATTCCTGCATGCCTCTAAAATAGTATAAAACCCAATAATATTACTATCAATGTAGTCTCTGGGGTTGGTTATAGAATACCTTACTCCAGCTTGTGCAGCTAAATGAATGACAATATCAAAATTCTGAGTACTAAACAATACATTCAAATTTCCAGCATCTTGGATATCTAATTGTATAAAGGAGATATTATCATTGTGACCTTTAATCAATTTGTTATAAGCCAATGCATTTCTTTCAATTCCTAGTTCTGCTAAACGCGCATATTTCAAATCGGTTTCATAATAGGAATTGATATTATCTAAAGCGATAATTTCGTAACCCAAAAAGGCAAATTTTTGAACAGTATGCATTCCTATAAAGCCAGCAGCTCCTGTTATCAATGCTTTCATACCAGATTATTTTATTTTTTTCATTATTTTTTTGGAATAGGAGAGATTATCATACCCATCCTATTTCGAAAACCATCATAAAGTCCTTTTGAAAGAAAATAAGAATTCAATCGACCATATTCATATCCGAACTTAAAGCCATAAAACATTTTAGCAATAGTTCTCATTGATATATTTAAAACCCCTTCATAGGAATACTCCTTTCTCAACAAAATATAAATTAAATTTCTTGTACTGTAGTATTCCCTCCAAAGTGATTCTTTTGATTTTAATTTATACTTTTTGATTAATCCCAATCTTCCATGAAGTAATCTATGCCTATAAATTTCATCTCCTGAAACAAAAATTTTGAGGTTTGCTCTTTTAACGGCCAAACAAAAATCAAGTTCTTCGAACCCAAAAAACAAATCTGGATTGGGAAATATATTTCTATTATAAAGATTACGATGCAACAGTGGGAACATGCCTCCTGAAATACTATCAACTTCAATTAGACCTTTCAAATCATTATCAGGAACACGAAGGGTTAAACCATTTCTGAAATTAAATCTTGTACCTAAACATCCAATAATTCCTATAGTACAAATATCAATTTTAGGAATAATTGAAAATAACCTCTCTATAACATCATTAAATTTTGGAGGATCGTCGTCATCTCCCCAAACCACCCATTCATAGCCTTGCGCAAATAAAATTTCCATCCCAATTTTTGCACCTCCAGCCGGACCTGAATTATAACCTACTTTGTGATATTGTAATCTACTATCGTTGGCTTGTTCATACATCAATAGAGTAGCCTCATTATCACTATTATCAACAATAAGAACAGATTGAGGAGGGAGTGTTTGATTGAAAATTTCTTCTATAGTGTTTTTTAAAACAGAAGGGCGGTTTCGTGTAATTACAAATAGACTGTACATTAAGAGTAAATAAGTTATTATAAGCTTCTATAAATAAAAAATACTTCTCTCTTTAATTTAGAAACTTTGAGCCATCTTTCGTAATCACTTTTTGCACTATCTAATAACCGAATCCATTTTTCTTCTAAAGTTTGATCTTGAAAAGTATTATAACAATCTTGAAAGTCAATGATTTGATCAAAAGGATCATACTTTTTATTAATAATATTCAATATCAAAATTTTTAATTCCGAAATATTTTTCACAACAGGTAAGTCTACAAATTTATTTTTAAAATAAATTGAACTTGATTCAAAACCTGAGACAACTGGAACTCCTGCAATAAGAGAGTTTGATATTTTTAAAAAGGGTTTTGAATAATATTTTTTTTTATTAAAATTTCTGATACAAATGGTAAGATCTGTATCATGAAAGTCACCCCATAATGTAGGCTCTGATTTAATTTTAAATTCCAAATTATTATTTTTTAAAAATAAATTAAAATCATCTGAAAGAATTTCTTCTGGAATATTATTAATATTACCATGAAATGAAATTGTATTAAATAATTTATCTCTAGACTTATCTCTTTTAATTATTTTAAATTGAGACCAACCAAAAATAAATTTAGTCATACTAAATCCAAATAAAAAATCTACTAATATTTTGGGGAAGTAATAAAAATTTGCTTGATATGGATTGTGAACTATATGATATTGAGCAAAAGGGTGTCTACCGGAGTCAACCTGTAAACATATAAAAAACTGTGAATTTGAAGGTTTTAAATTATTAGGAAAATATCTTTTATGAAAAATTATAATACCAGTTTCTGGTATTTCATTTCCAATTGTTATATAATCATAATATTTTTTAAGTTTAATATAAGTAGTAGTAATCCAATGATCTAATCCATTTTCAGGTTTAAAACTTAACTCATCAACTAGACCAATCAAAATTGGATGAAAAAAATGAATTTTCATAATATCTTATACAATTTGTATTTTAAAGATTAATAATCTTCCGGATTATACCTTTTCCCTCTTCTATTTAAAACTGCATCTCTGATAGCGCGCATTTTGAAAATGAGACGTTCCTTTTTTTTATCTCCAAAAAATAATATAGCATAAGTATACTTCAATTCTCTGATAAACCAACCTTTAAAGGTTTCAAAAGACTTTCTATCAATAGCTAACCAAAGATGATTTCGAGTGTTATAATATTGACGCCATGGTGGTGTTCCACCTTTACCTCCTAATTTACCGTCTTCTATCAATCCATTAGGAAGTGTGAAAATATCGAAACCAACATCTTTAGCTTTTAAACAGTAATCAAATTCATAAGTACCCATAAAATAAAGAGGATCACAATATCCTATCTTGTCAATCAGTTTTTTTGAAATTACACAACCGTCAAAAGTTATCAAGTCAGTTTTTACTATTTCATTGCTCAAAGCTACGTACTTAGGTTTACGGACACCTTTCCAATAAAGAAGAACCGCTTTATTAATTTCATTTGTATTGGCTATTTTCAATAAGCCTATGTTAGAGTCTTCTTGCAAATAATTAATGAATGACTCTAAAGTGCCTTTTACAGGTCTTGAGTCATCGTTGAATAACCAAATCCAATCATAACCTCGCTCATAAGCCACTTCCATTCCTTTGGCAAACCCTCCAGCAGAAGCAATATTATTTTGTAAATGAATAGCATTTATGGCAGGATAATGTAAGGCAAGAGTTTCTTTTGTAGCATCTTTGCTGTTGTTATTTATTACATAAATATTTGTGTAATCTATTCCCTGATTATATACTGCAGTTATAGTTTTTTTAAGTTC
>CALPPS020000062.1 GCA_943325515.2 Flavobacterium psychrophilum | reverse complement strand
GGCGCAAGAAGTAAAGGGAAATCGGGCAGTTCGATATTGCCTATTTTGGGCATGACTAGATATTTTTCTGCAAAAATACTGTTTTTTTTATACCTGACAGGTTTTCAAAACCTGTCAGGTATAAAATCCAAAACTTTGAGCTATATTTGTTGACTAAATGCGGTTGCATTTTATCCGAAAAATAGACAGATTTACGAAGATGAAGCATATTAGAAATTTTTGCATTATTGCACATATTGACCACGGAAAAAGTACGCTTGCAGACCGACTTCTTGGGGCAACCCAAACCGTTACAGCTCGTGAAGAAAAAGCTCAGTTGTTAGACAACATGGATTTGGAACGGGAACGCGGAATTACCATTAAGAGTCATGCCATTCAAATGGAATATAAATACAAAGGCGAAGATTATATCTTGAACCTTATTGACACTCCTGGGCACGTTGATTTTTCTTATGAAGTTTCACGTTCAATAGCAGCTTGCGAAGGAGCACTTTTAATTGTGGATGCCGCACAAAGTATTCAGGCACAGACTATTTCTAATTTGTATTTGGCTTTAGAAAACGACTTGGAGATTATTCCGGTTTTGAATAAAGTAGATTTACCAAGCGCTAATCCTGAGGAAGTTAGCGATGATATTATTGATTTATTAGGATGTAAATTAGAGGATATTATTCACGCTTCGGGGAAAACTGGTTTTGGGGTAGAAAATATTTTAGCCGCCATTATTGAAAAAATACCTGCTCCAAAAGGAAATAAAGACGAACCACTACAAGCGTTGATTTTTGATTCACATTACAATCCGTTTCGTGGCATTGAAGTTATTTTCCGTGTAAAAAATGGAGAAATTCGTAAAGGGCAAAAGATTAAATTCATGGCTACGGGCAATGAATATTTTGCTGATGAAGTGGGAACTTTAAAATTAAATCAGGTTCCGAAAAATGTAATTTCTACAGGCGATGTTGGGTATTTGATTTCTGGAATTAAGGAAGCGAAAGAAGTAAAAGTTGGTGATACCTTAACAGATGCAAAAACGCCAACCACAAATATGATTACGGGTTTTGAGGATGTAAAACCGATGGTTTTCGCTGGTATTTATCCAGTAGATACAGAAGATTATGAAGATTTGCGTGCTTCGATGGAGAAGCTACAATTGAATGACGCATCGTTGGTATTCACACCAGAAAGTTCGGCTGCTTTAGGATTTGGTTTTAGATGTGGATTCTTAGGCATGTTGCACTTGGAAATTATTCAAGAACGATTGGAACGCGAATACGACATGACGGTAATTACAACTGTACCTAACGTTTCTTATTTGGCTTACACCAAAAAAGAACCGGATACTTCGTTTGTAATTAACAACCCGTCTGATTTGCCAGATCCATCCAAGTTAGACCGTGTGGAAGAACCTTTTATTAAAGCAACTATTATTACCAAAGCCGATTATGTGGGCAATGTAATGAGCTTGTGTATTGAAAAGCGCGGGGTTATTACCAATCAAACGTATTTGACAACCGAAAGAGTAGAATTGAATTTTGATATGCCTCTGGCAGAAATTGTATTCGATTTTTATGACCGCTTAAAAACGGTATCCAAAGGATATGCTTCATTTGATTATTCGCCAATTGGAATGAGAACTTCTAAATTGGTAAAATTAGATGTTTTGTTAAACGCACAATCGGTAGATGCACTTTCGGCATTGATACACGAAAGTAACGCCTACAACATTGGTAAAAAAATGTGTGAAAAATTGCGTGAATTGATACCAAGACAACAATTTGATATTCCAATCCAAGCGGCTATTGGAGCTAAAATTATTGCACGTGAAACGATAAAGGCACTTAGGAAAGACGTTACCGCTAAATGTTATGGTGGTGATATTTCACGTAAAAGAAAATTACTTGAAAAACAGAAAAAAGGGAAAAAGAGAATGCGTTTGGTAGGAAATGTAGAGATTCCGCAAGAAGCATTTATGGCGGTGTTGAAGTTGAATGATTAAGAAGAGGATAGAAAAAAGATTCAAGAAAAAAAGAAGAAACCCAATGGCGGAAGTTGTTGGGTTTTTGCTAACGGAATTTTGTCATGCTGATAAAGGAAACGCCTCATGATTTTAATTATGTGATTTGATTTTTTTTATTCATTACAAGCAGTATTTCAAGAAGATGAAAAAAGGTGAAACGAAGGTTTCACCTTTTAGTTTTATATCTTTATTCTATTGTCGTCACTTTGAGTATCAATTAATTTGTTATACGGATCAACACCAACTTCAAGTGGTTTTTCTTTTACAATGAGTTTTATTTGATTTTCGATACCCGTTACCTTTACTTTCTTTAAAAACAGTTCTTTGTCGCGCTTTTTATTTTTTACCGTTTTTTCTGCAAAAACGCCAACTTCGATATAATCATTCAACGGATAGGATTCGGTGGCGTATTTTTTTCCTTTTTTGGTTACTTTAAGCATTTTTCCTTGTTCGTTTTTAAACGTTCTTTTTCCTTCTTCATTGGCTTTATATTTGGTAACATCAAAATTGATAGTTACTTCATAATTACCGTTTTTAAGTTTTTTGTAAGATGCCTCTGTTACTTTATTGTCATACAAAGTGATGGTTTCAAACATGTCATTAATTATATACTTTAAACTATCGGGTGTGGCTTGGTTTAAATACGATACAAACTCAATCGAATTGGTATATGGTGCTTCTTGATAGGCCACTTTTTGAATGTATGCTTTTATGGCATTATTCATTTTTTGTTCTCCGATATAATCACTCAATGCATAAAGAACTAACGAACCTTTGTTGTAATGAATATATTGCTGGTTTTCATTATACATTAAGGGTTGTTCTCTGTCGCTTTCAAAAGTTCGTCCTTGTAAATATTTATCTAAAGCATCTTTTAAGAAACGTCGCATTTGTGATTTCCCGTACGTGTGTTCTAAAACTTTTAGTGAACTGTATTCGGATAAACTTTCAGAAAGCAATGTGGCACCTTGAACATTGGCGCCAATTACCTGATGAGCAAACCATTGATGCGCTACTTCGTGTGAAGTAACCGAGAATGGATAATCTACTGCATCTTCATTTTCATCATCAACGGCAGCTATAAAACCTATCGCTTCCGAAAAAGGTATGGTATTAGCAAAAGACTGTGCAAACATTCCCATTGTATTTGGAAATTCGATAACTCGAACTTGTTTATGCTGATAAGGACTGAAATTTTTAGTGTAATAATCCAAGGATTTTTTAATAGCCGAAATCATTCGGACTACATTATGGTCATGTCCTTTATGGTAATAAATTTCAATATTGATGCCTTTCCATTTGTCGCGTTTTATTTCGTAACGTGCCGAATTATAGGCATAGAAATTGAGCATCGGACGATTCATTTTGTAATGAAAATAATTTCTTCCCTCTTTTTTCCATTGTTTTTGAAGATACCCGGGCGCAATGGCTATTTGGTCACCTGCCGTACTGACTGTGGTTTCAAACTTTATCCAATCAGCATCATTACTTATGTAAGTATTTTTTCTTGCAATTGAATCGGTTGGAAACGGCATTCTATCTTTAGGTTTCAATCCGTACTTTTTACGCAAATCATCATCGGTTAATTCGATATCTGCATTATAGCCAATACTTGGGAAATTTTGATTATTTATGAATGTTCCGTTTTCGAGAACCGGAGAATTATCTTCGAAAATTGTATTGGGATCATTTTTTATTTGAAAATTTAATGTAATCGTTTCCCCAGGTTGCAGAGGTTTTTCCAATCGATAGATATTAAAATTATAGACGGTATCCTTAGAAACCAATTTTACTTTTGTATTGAAATCGAGTTTTGTTTCCTTCCTATAATCAACAAAAATGGTATCAATAACTACCGATGATTTATTTTTAAGAATATAGGTTCCTTTGGCTACATAATTACGTTCTTCTGGATACAAGTCCATAGCTACATTAATATCGATAATTCTTGGTTGAGGTTTGTTTTGGTATTTTTTATATTTTTTCTCCCAGTTTACCATTTCCAATTCTACTTCTTGGCCAGTTTTATTTTCGTTTTTGATGTTATCATAATAATAAATCGTACTTCCGATGGCAATAAATCCAACAAAAGCTAAAAGCATTGGAATAGCCAAGGGTTTTGTCAATCGTTTTTTAGCATCAGAAATTCGTCCTCGAACCGATTGCCCTATTCCACGAACATAAAACAACAAACTGATTATAAACAATACAATTCCAAGAAATAACCAATAGGTTTTATATACAAAATACACATTCAATTGATGGCCGTAACCATTCATATCAGAATAAGAAAAACCAGTATCGCTATTAAAAACAAAAATTTGTTGTTCGATACCAAATATGGGAAGGAAACTCAAACCGATAGACAAAATCAAAAGAATGAAAAAGCCTAAAAGATAGTTTTTTAATAATGATTGTATAAAAATGGCTAACAATGCCCAAACGACACAATTAAATAAAATTAACACATACAATTCAAATAAATAATGGCCAATTTCAAAATCAAAAAATCCATTTGACGCCTGATAAATTACCCCAGACACCAATACAATTGATAACAATATCATTTGCATTTTTACAATGGCAATAAATTTGGATAAAAGCATTGCCCAGTTTTTTGTTGGCGTTGCATCAATTAAAAAATTCATTCTAGTATTTCTACCTCGATGAATTATAATTCCTGTAAATAGAAAGGTCATTAGATTAATAAACGTGCTAAAAATCCCTCCAGCGAATTGTAGCATTTGCCAAGTAACAGGATACGTTTCTGTACCAAAAATTGTCCCTGAAAAATTTAACGTTATAAATGCAAATAGCAACCCTACGATAATAACTGCTATAAACACCCAGTTTTTGACCATAAACTTTAAATCAACATTAGATAAATTCCAAGCTGTTTTTAGTTGTTGTAGAAATGAAAAATCAAAGGAAACTTTAGGTAAATTAATTCTTGTAATGCTTCCAAAATTATTTTTAACAATACGTTCTTCGTTTTTGCTTTTGCTCAAAGAAGGCGCCGTTTGTGAAAAAGAAAAGGAACGATAAATTAAAATAAAAATCAGAACCGATATTCCAAACCAAATCAAACGATTGTAAATTAAAGCACCTTCAAAAGGCAAATCATTGGCGTTTTTTTCAAAAACCGTCCAATACTTGGTATAATAATTCAATGCGTCTGAACCAAATGGATCAAACAAAGAAATCAAATATTTATTTTCAGCTTCTTCGGTAAAATTGCCTAAAATACCTTGTATAAAAAACAAACCAATTACAGAAATAAATCCAACCACAACATTTCGTGTAATTGTTACTACCGAAAAAATGATTACACCATAGAACAAAATATTAGGTATGATAAAAATTAGATAACTCTGCCAATACGCTGAAAACTTATGTGGACCGAGTAAATCTGGATTTACACTGGGTAAAAAACAAGCGGCAAATGATCCCAATCCTGCACAAAACGTAATTAAAATTACTATTGTTATTGTACTCAAAAATTTACCAAACATATAGTCGCTTTTGGTAAACGGATAAGAGAACAGTATTGTATGCATATTGTATTTAAAATCCCTATAAACGGATGCGCCTACGATGGTTGGTAACAAGAAATAAATAAATAGTGACAATGCGTTCAACATGTTGTTGATGGCAATTGGAGAATTAGAATAAGTATTGGATACAGTAGTCGTTTTAAAACTATCAAAAACACCCAATGAGCTTGCCATTAAAAACAAGGATAAGGCAAAGAATATTGCACAGAAAATATAAAAAGTGGGATTTTTAAGCCATCTTTTTAGCTCGAAAGTAAATAATGTTCTAAACATCTTATTGATTCGATTTTAGTGCAACAAAATAAACATCTTCCAACTGGGGTTGGCCCACTACAAAGCTCTCGCTTGGCTTTTCATCGCTATATACTTTAATATTTAACGTATTATCATCATTATAATTTGAAGAAATTACATTAAATTGACTTTCATTTTGTTCTAATTCTTCTCTGGCAATAACTTTTGTCCATATTTTACCCATTAAGCTATCAGCTGCAGCTTTTGGCGTATTTTGAGTTAAAATTTTTCCGCCGTTTAGTATTGCCATTTCGTTACACAATTCTTTTACGTCATCAACAATATGTGTAGAAAAGATAACGGTATTGTTTGTTCCTATTTCTCTCAAAACATTTAAAAAACGATGCCTTTCTGCCGGATCCAAACCTGCAGTTGGTTCGTCTACAATTATCAATTTTGGGTTATTTAATAATAATTGAGCAATTCCAAAACGTTGTTTCATTCCCCCGGAATAGCCACTTACATATTTTTTTCGAACGTCATATAAATTGGTAACTTCCAAAACTTCTTTAACAATGGCGTCGCGTTCTTTCTGTAGCGATATGCCTTTTAAACGAGCAAAATAATCCAGTAAACTTTCTGCAGACATGCTCGGATAGACACCAAATTCTTGTGGTAAATAACCCAGTACTTTTCTCAAATCCATTTGATTATTGAGAATATCAATACCATCAAAAACTATAGAGCCAGAGTCAGGTTTTTGTAATGTAGCAATGGTTCGCATTAAGGAAGATTTTCCGGCACCATTTGGCCCAAGCAATCCAAACATTCCTGTTCCAATTTCTAGATTAAGATTATCTAGTGCTTTGACACCATTTGAATATGTTTTTGTTAAATTGTTTATCTGCAATTTCATACTTATGTTATTTAATAATTTTGACTCTTATTTGTATATAGAAAATAGGTTTGTTACATAATAAAGTTAATTTTTTAAAAATACTAAAACTGAAACCAATAAAACAAAAAATCTTGCATTAAAAACTTTGTACCTTTGGAATCTTAAAAATTTATTAATAAAATAGTGACTTGAGCGCTTACGCTTTTCCAAAAAAATCATGATAGAAGATAAAAATCCGCAACGCACATCACTTTCTCAATTAGGAGAATTTGGATTAATTGAGCATTTAACCAAAAATTTTGAGGTCAAACAACCTTCTACATTAAAAAGTATTGGTGATGATGCCGCTGTTTTAGATTTTAAGGATAAAAAAATACTTGTATCCACAGATTTGTTGATTGAAGGTGTTCATTTTGATTTGTCCTATATGCCTTTACGTCATTTGGGTTATAAGGCGGTTGTAGTCAATGTTTCTGATATTTGTGCCATGAATGCCAAAGCTACACAAATAACAGTATCAGTTGCCGTTTCTAATCGTTTTCCATTGGAAGCGTTAGAAGAACTTTTTGACGGAATTACATTGGCCGCTAAATTTTATAATGTTGATGTAATTGGAGGCGATACCACTTCCTCACAAAAAGGGTTAATTATTTCTATAACAGCTATTGGCGAAGCTAATGAAGACGAAATTATTTATAGAAATGGCGCAAAAGAGGGAGATTTATTGGTAGTTACCGGCGATTTAGGTTCTGCCTATATGGGATTGCAGGTTTTAGAACGCGAGAAACAAGTGTTTCAAGTAAATCCAAATAACCAACCCGATTTGGATGCCTACACCTACTTAATTGAGCGCCAATTAAAACCAGAAGCGCGTCATGATATTAAAACTCTATTAGAAAAATTAGCCCTAAAACCAACTTCCATGATTGATATATCTGATGGATTATCCTCAGAGATTATTCATATTTGTAAGCAGTCAAAAGTGGGTTGTAATTTGTATGAAGAAAAAATACCCGTTGATCCACAGTTTATCAATGTCTGCGAGGAGTTTAATATTGATTCAACTACAGTGGCGATTAATGGTGGTGAAGATTATGAGCTGCTTTTCACTATTGCTTTAGAAGATTTTGACAAGATAAAAGCTAATCCAAACTTTACTGTTATTGGTCATTTAACACAAGAGAGTGAGGGTATTCATCTTATCACAAGGGCGAATACAAAAATCCCTTTAAAAGCCAGAGGCTGGGATGCCTTAAGCGAATAAAAAAAATCCACTATACGTAGTGGATTTTATGTGAATAGTTAATTTTATTAAACTATTTTTTGCAACCAGTTTCGCATGGAAACTTCATTTCCTATAATGGTTTTCAAATCAGCAATTTTGACTCGGTCTTGTTGCATCGTATCACGATGACGAATGGTTACGGTTTCATCTTCCAAGGTTTGGTGGTCAACCGTAATACAATAGGGTGTTCCCAATGCATCTTGTCTGCGGTAACGTCTTCCCACGGCATCTTTTTCGTCATAGGCAACATTAAAATCCCATTTTAAATCTTCGATGATTTTTTGAGCTACTTCTGGTAAACCATCTTTTTTTACTAATGGAAGGACAGCCGCTTTAGTAGGCGCTAATACGCTTGGTAAACGCAAAACCGTTCTAGTAGAACCATCTTCCAATGTTTCTTCTTGTAAAGAGGTTGCAAAAATTGCTAAGAACATTCTATCCAAACCAACAGATGTTTCTACAACATAAGGAACGTAGTTAGCATTGGTTTCGGTATCAAAATATTGTAATTTTTTGCCTGAATACTGTTCGTGTGCTTTTAAATCGAAGTCGGTTCTGGAGTGAATGCCTTCTAGTTCTTTGAACCCGAAAGGGAAATTGAACTCAATATCAGCAGCAGCATTGGCATAATGCGCTAATTTTTCGTGGTCGTGAAAACGATAGTTTTCCTTGCCCAAACCTAGTGATAGGTGCCAATTTAAACGTGTAGTTTTCCAATATTCATACCATTTCATTTCCTCGCCTGGTTTTACAAAGAATTGCATTTCCATTTGTTCAAATTCGCGCATGCGGAAAATGAATTGCCGCGCTACTATTTCGTTACGGAACGCTTTTCCTGTTTGTGCAATTCCAAAAGGAATTTTCATTCTTCCTGTTTTTTGCACGTTTAGGAAGTTTACAAAAATCCCTTGTGCTGTTTCTGGGCGAAGGTATAAATCCATTGCGTTTTCGGCTGAAGCACCTAGTTTTGTTCCAAACATCAAATTAAATTGACGTACTTCGGTCCAGTTTCTAGAGCCTGTTTCTGGGTCAGCAATTTCTAGTTCTTCGATTAACGCTTTTACGTCTTCTAAATCGCCGTTTCCTAATGAACGTCCCATTCGTTCTAGAATTTCTCTTTCTTTGGAAAGGTATTCCATCACCCGTGGATTGGTGGTTTTATATTGTTCTTCGTCAAAAGAGTCGCCAAAGCGTTCCCTTGCTTTTTCGATTTCTTTTTTGGCTTTTAGGTTTAATTTTTCGGCATAATCCTCAATTAAAACGTCGGCGCGGTATCTTTTTTTGGAGTCTTTGTTGTCTATGAGCGGGTCGTTGAAGGCATCAACGTGACCTGAAGCTATCCATGTGGTGGGGTGCATTAATATTGAGGCATCAAGACCTACAATATTCTCATGCATTTGCACCATGGCTTTCCACCAATATTCTCTAATGTTTTTCTTTAATTCTACTCCGTTTTGGGCATAGTCATAAACTGCGCTTAACCCATCATAGATTTCGCTTGACGGGAAAATGAATCCGTATTCTTTTGCATGCGAAACTACGTTCTTAAATAAATCTTCTTGTTTTGCCATAGTGTTGCAAAAATATAAAAAGGGAATGTAAAAAATGAAATTAAAAACAGTTAGAATGTAATTTTTTTATAATTTTATATAAGAGAAAATCTTTTTTATGCTTCCCCAAATTGTAAATTTATTTTTTCCAAAGTCTTGTGTGGGCTGTCATTCTCTTTTGTTGCAGGATGAAAGGGTTATTTGTACGCTGTGCCGACATGAAATTCCGTTGACAAACCATCACAAAATGGAAAATAATGAAGTGGTTCAAAAGTTTTATGGCAGAATTCCATTAGTCTTTGGTGCAGCGTTGTTTTACTTTCATAAAAAAGGGATTGTTCAGGAGATGATGCATCATCTGAAATATAAAGGGCATCAAGATATTAGTGCCATGATAGGTCATTGGTATGCACATGAGTTGAAAGATTTAGCGCTAATAAAGGATATAGATTATATCATTCCAGTTCCGTTGCACAAGAAAAGATTGAGAGAACGCGGCTATAATCAGGTGGAAGGTTTTGGAAAAGCTTTAGCCGAAAATTTAAAAATTCCTTATAATGACATCTTGTTACAACGAAAAATTTATACAAAAACACAAACTAAGAAGAATTTATTAGGAAGAGCTGAGGTTATAGACACTGTTTTTGATGTTTCTTTTTCGGAAGCCTATCATGGAAAGCATTTTTTGCTCATAGACGATGTGATTACAACGGGATCCACTCTCGAAGCATGTAGTAGAGCCATTTTAAAAATACCCAGTGCCAAAATCAGCATTGTTTGTATGGCTATGTCGCATAGTTAATTTGTTAACTTTCACCAAAAACATTTCATTCACACTAAATATAATTGTTATTTTGTGCTTTGAAAAAAATACAGTATGCCAAAATCTAGTTACCAGTTATTTTGTTTGCTTTTTGTCCTAGTATTGGTTAGTTGTGCCAAACGCGGTTCTATTACTGGTGGTGATAAAGACACGATTGCGCCAGTTTTGAAAGCCAGTTTTCCTAAAAATTTGACCACGAATTTTAATGGCAAAGAAATTAAATTGGTTTTTGATGAATATGTAAAACTAAAAAATGTCAATAAGCAGTTGATTGTTTCTCCACCAATGAAAAATCAGCCTGATATTTTACCCTATAATGCTAGTAAAGTGATTACCATAAAAATTAAGGATACACTAAAACCTAATACTACCTATAGTTTCAATTTTGGTCAGAGTATAGAAGATAATAATGAGGCCAATCCTTATTCACAGTTCAAATATGTATTTTCGACTGGCACTTATATTGATTCCTTAAAAATTAATGTCAAAGTTAAAGATGCTTTAGAAAAGAAAGTTGCTAATTTTGTTTCGATAATGCTATATGAAGTGAATGAAAAGTTCAATGATTCTACTATTTATAAAGAAACACCGAGATATATTACCAATACTTTGGATAGTTTAAAAGTAGTCCAAATTGAGAACATCAAAGCGGGAAAATATCTTTTAGTAGCTTTGAAAGACAATGGTAACAATAAATTCAACCCAAAAACAGATAAAATTGGATTTCAAAAACAATACATTACTATTCCTAACGATACTATTTTTGAGTTAGCATTATTCAAAGAAAAACTTCCGTTCAAAGCTATTAAACCAACTCAGGAATCAGCAAACAGACTGCTTATGGGTTATGAAGGCAATCCAAAAGGGGCGAAGGTTACTGTAAAAAATGGAGCAGAAATTATCCCATCAATTGTGACACAATTCCCCAAAAAAGACTCTCTTCAAGTATGGTTCAAGCCAATAAAAGCCGACTCTTTGCACGTTGCCGTTTCAAAGGATAAATTTAAAGAAGATTTTACGGTTAAATTAAAAAAACAAAAAGCAGATACACTTTCAATTAGTGCTGAATTTACTGGTAATCTTCCTCTTCGTGAAAAATTTACTTTGAATAGCAATATCCCTTTATTGAATTTTGACAAATCAAAAATCAGTATTAAGAATAAAGATTCTTTGGCGGTTGATTTTACGATTGAAAATGATGAATTTCATCAAAAACTGCTTTTAAATTTCAAAAAAGAACCTTTAGAAAAATACCAAATCTCTTTTTTGCCTGGTGCTTTGACCGATTTTTATGAAAAGCAGAATACTATATTAAAATATACTATTGCTACTAAAAACAGTTCAGATTATGGTAATTTAAAAGTGATTTTGGAGCATGTTAAAAAATTCCCAGTCATTGTGGAGCTCACCGATAAAGAGGGAAAAGTAATAGCAACAGAATACACCGAAAAAAACAATATAGTCGAATTTTTAGCAGTAGAACCCGCTGTTTATACCCTGAGGATTATCTATGACGATAATAAAAACGGCATTTGGGATACAGGAAGTTATTTAGAAAAACGCCAAACAGAAGAAGTGATTTATTTTCCAAAAGAAATTGATGTCAGAGCCAATTGGGATGTGGAGCAACCGTTTGAGCTAAGCGCTAATTAATTTCAAAAGCATCTCTATCATTCAAAAAACCTAATTTATGTCTAGTTTCCATAAGTTGTTTTTTGTCTAATGCTACTATAAAAACCCCTTCTGATTCTTGTGGTTCTGTAATGTAGTTTCCAAGAAAATCTACCACTTGAGAGTGACCAACATATTCTAAACTATTATTATCCTTTCCTATTCTGTTTACGCCTATTACGTAACTCATGTTTTCAACCGCACGCGCTTTTAACAAAATATCCCATGCATTGATGCGAGGTTTTGGCCAATTGGCAACATAAAGTAATATATCATAGTCTTCAACATTTCTAGCAAAGACAGGAAATCGTAAATCATAACAAATCAGCGGGCATATTTTAAAACCTTTGTATTCAATAAGTATTTTGTCTTTTCCAGCAGTATAAACTTTGTCTTCACCAGCTAGTGTAAACAGATGTCTTTTGTCATAGTGTTGGATTGTTCCATCAGGGAAAATGAAAACTAATCGGTTGTAGTAATTTTTATTTTCTTCAATTACTAAACTTCCGGTAATGGCGCAGTTTTTAGCTTTCGCCAAATGTTGTAACCATGCGATAGTATCGCCTTGCATCGTTTCGGCCACAGCTTTTGGATTCATCGTAAAGCCAGATGAAAACATTTCTGGAAGCACAATTAAATCAACATCTTCTATAAAACCAGTAATTTTTTGAGATAAATGACTTCGGTTTTCTGTTGGATTTTCCCAAGTGAGTGAAGTTTGTATAAGCGCTATTTTCATAGATCAAATTTAAACAAAAAAACGCATCCAAATAATGAATGCGATTTTGTTTATTCCTTAACTATAAAGATAAAAAGGAATGTTATTTTATACTTGCTTTAAGATATTCTCTATTCATGCGAGCAATGTTTTCTAAAGAAATACCTTTTGGACATTCTACTTCACAAGCACCGGTGTTGGTGCAGTTTCCAAAACCTTCTTCATCCATTTGGCGCACCATGTTTAGAACACGTTCTGTAGCTTCTACTTTTCCTTGTGGTAGTAAAGCATATTGTGAAACTTTCGCTCCAACAAATAGCATTGCCGAACCATTTTTACAAGTCGCCACACAAGCACCACAGCCTATACAAGCGGCGGCCATAAATGCTCTATCAGCATCATGTTTTGGAACAGGTGTTGCATTTGCATCTATAGTTCTTCCGGAAGTATTTACCGAGACAAACCCCCCAGCTTGCTGAATTCTATCAAAAGCAGAACGATCAACAACTAAATCTTTTACCACCGGGAAAGCTTTACTTCTCCATGGCTCTATAAAGATTGTGTCACCATCTTTGAACTTACGCATGTGCAACTGACACGTTGTGGTTCCAGTATCTGGTCCGTGGGCTCTTCCGTTGATGTACAAAGAACACATACCACAAATTCCTTCGCGACAATCGTGATCAAAAGCAACAGGTTCTTTTTTGTCATTGATTAATTGTTCATTCAATTGGTCTAACATTTCCAAAAATGAACTTGCTGTAGAAACATTATCTAATGTATAAGTCTCTATATTTCCTTTCGCCTTAGCGTTTTTTTGACGCCAAATTTTAAGGGTTATATTGATATTTTTTGCTGCACTCATGTTTTTTGTTTTTAGCCAATAGCCAATAGGCAAAAGGCATTAGTAACTATTCTTTACTTGATTCTTATTTATATGAAAAAACAATTATTTCACTCATAATCTATTGCCTTTTGGCTACTGCCTAATTACTTATAATTACGGGCTGCAATTTTAATAAATTCGTATTTCAATTCTTCTTTATTTAGCTCTTCTTTAGTGATGTCGTCACCCTTATATTCCCAAGCACTAACAAACGAGAAATTTTTGTCATCACGAAGCGTTTCTCCTTCACTGTCTTGATATTCTTCACGGAAATGGCCCCCACAAGATTCATTTCGTTGTAAAGCATCCATTGCCATTAATTGTCCTAAATCAATTAAATCAGCAACACGAAGTGCTTTTTCTAGCTGAGGATTGAATTCATCCGCACTTCCTGGAACGTTTACATCTTTAAAGAATTCTTCTTTTAAAGCTCCAATTTCTGCAATTGCTTCTTTTAGACCAGCTTCATTTCTGCCCATTCCTACTTTATTCCACATAATTAATCCTAATCTTTTATGGAAATGATCCACAGATTTTGAACCTTTATTATTCAAGAATTTAGTGATGGTTTCTTTAACTCTATTTTCTGCATCAGCAAATTCTTGAGTATCGGTTGAAATTTTTCCGGTTCTAATTTCGTCTGCCAAATAATTAGAAACGGTATATGGCAAAACAAAATAGCCATCCGCTAAACCTTGCATTAATGCGGAAGCCCCGAGTCTGTTGGCTCCATGATCAGAGAAATTAGCTTCTCCAGCCACAAAACAACCTGGAATTGTAGATTGTAAATTATAATCAACCCAAACGCCACCCATAGTATAGTGAACCGCTGGGTAAATTTTCATTGGAGTTTCATACGGATTTTCATCAGTGATTTTTTGGTACATGGTAAACAAGTTACCGTATTTTTCTTTCAACCACTGTTTTCCTAAATCAGTAATTTCTTCAGGAGTTGGATGGTGATTTCCTTGTGCAAAAGCCGCTTGTTTACCTTTATTTTGAATTTCAGTTGAAAAATCTAAATAGACACCTTCATTGGTGTCATTTGCTTCAATCCCTCTTCCTTCATCACAAACTTCTTTTGCTGCCCTAGATGAAATATCTCTTGGCGCCAAGTTTCCGTATGAAGGATATTTACGCTCTAAATAGTAATCTCTATCTTCTTCAGATATTTGCAATGGGTTTAATTTGCCTGCTCGAATTGCTTCAGCATCCTCCTTTTTTCTAGGAACCCAAATACGACCCGAATTACGCAAAGATTCTGACATTAATGTCAATTTAGCTTGGTTGGTTCCATGAACTGGAATACAAGTTGGATGAATTTGAACAAAACACGGATTAGCAAATAAAGCACCTTGTTTGTGTATTTTCCAACCAGCAGTAACGTTACTTCCCATAGCGTTGGTAGAAAGAAAATAAACATTACCATAACCGCCAGAAGCAATTACAACAGCATGTGCTGAATGTCTTTCTAATTCTCCAGTTACTAAATTACGTGCTATAATTCCACGTGCCTTTCCGTCAACTTTTACCAAATCTAACATTTCGTGACGGCTGAACATTTCAACTCGTCCTAATCCTATTTGTCTTGATAATGCAGAATAAGCACCTAATAATAATTGTTGTCCTGTTTGACCAGCGGCATAAAAAGTACGTTGCACCTGAGTTCCACCAAAGGAACGGTTATCTAATAATCC
>CALPPS020000061.1 GCA_943325515.2 Flavobacterium psychrophilum | reverse complement strand
GTCAATGACAATTTACAGCATGAACGGAGCAACTGTTAGAACTAAAAATATTCAATTATCAGAAGGTAATAATGTTATTAATGAAGACATCTCTTCGTTAGCTAATGGAATTTATTTTGTTAGATTTAATAATCCAACAAACAATGAAACAATCGTTAGAAAATTAATCAAGATCTAAGATTTGATTTCATACTATAATTTTTATCTAGAAAGCTGTCAATTTTGACAGCTTTCTTTTTTTTGAATAGTATTCAGTATAGTTTTAATTTATAACTTTTCAGATATTCAAATTATCTAAATTTATAGGAGAAGGCTTTCCTGGATGTACTGGTTAAGTAAAATATAAAAGGACTTATTAGATTCTTATATAAAATATAAATAAAACTAAGTTATTCTTATTGTGATTATTAAAACCCTAGATCCAAAACAAAACTAAGTTTGATAGCAATATTGTCTTCAAAACGGGTTAACTGATTAGAACCATAGCGGTAAAATCCCGTTAAACCAAATCCTTTATAAATCTGGTTCAATTCTATTCCTGACTCAAAGAAACCTTGGTCTAGTGTTTTATATTGAATGCCAACATGGCGTTCAGGATGTTGCAAATTTCCCCATGCCATTCGGGTGACCAAAACTAAAGAGGGTTTTACTTTCCTAAATAATTTTATTCTCTTTAAACCATGTTTGAACTGCATCATTACATATTCACTCGAGAAAAACTCATTGAAATACATCGTTTCAAAACTGTTTTTTCCGGCAATGGTTATTCGCTGTAAAATTTTGTCATTCGTCAAATTATTGGGAGAAGTATTATATAAATGTGTTAAAGGAATAGCTCCAAAAACATAGCCAGCCTGCACTAAAATCGCCGATTTTTGTCCGTTTAAATATTTCTTTTCATACTCCATTCTGACATCTATTTTTCCGAAATCAAAATCATTATTCAAAAAGTGTGATAGGGATTTAGTAAACTCAAAAGTGAATTTTGGAAAGCGTTTTTCATACTCAGTTTTTCCTGAAGGAGTTTGCATATAATCGCTAAACGGATTCCATTGCAAAGAGACCATTGCTGTGGTCATGGTATATTCACGATATAATTTACCGTTATAATTAAAAGCATAATCAAACAATGGCGTTATGTCACTATGACTAATTTGCCATATACTTTCAGTTTTTGGGATAAGTTTAGTCTCTATATAACCACGCCAAGTTTTGTAATTATAAAAAGTACTAATATTGATAGGCCTTGGGTCATAAAGCTTAAAAATTCTTTTGTCTATTGCGAAATTGGTACTGGCTATCTCCCGAACATCATCTGTATAAGAGCCACCAATCCATGTGTTTGAAAAATGACCAATTCTCAAAGCTGTGCCTAGGTTATATTTGCTAGTTTCATCTTTCAAACCATAAGCGGTGTAACCTTCTAATCTGAACTTTTTTGAAAACTGTTCATTAGTAATACCACCAATTCCCAATCGAAACCCTTCGAAATTATTATAACTCAACAAATGTCGCAAATCAAAATCAAATGGTCCAAATGGCACATAGCCATTGATTATTTTTCGACCAAATTTTATCTTTTTTTCAATCTTTTTTTTGGTAACTACACTGTCTAAAACAAAATAAGTTCTCTCACTTCTGGAGTCTAAACTATCTAGTCTGTTTTCCTTCCAAAAGGCATCATCTCTAGTATTGGCATTGGCTTTAACGTCAATAGCAATGGATGATTTTTTGATTGTCAAATGAGTATTAATCTTCAAGTCAAAAGCATGCATATCAGACGAAAGATAGGTAAAGTCAGAGGCGGCTTTTTTAGTAGTAATTTGCTCATTATCTTCGGCAGCAAAAGCTATTCTTCCACCTAAAATGGATATGGGTTCTTTACTTTTTCCTTTTAAAATTTTAAAATTCTTACGAATTGGAAACCAAACTTTTTCATCGTTTAAATAAATGAATTCATGAATTCCTGTAATATCCAAAACACCCCGAATGCGCATCACCGCTTTTGCAATAGCAAAGTTTTCAATGTCAATATACAGCAACCCTTCTAAACCTTTGTTGCTATTTTTATTTTTGAAATATATGACAACAACATCACGATTATTAACTGAAGTAGAATCAAGAATTTTAAAGCGATATTCTTTTAATGCCTTACTGGAAGTAGGACTTTTATAGTTGGTTTCAAAAAGTTCGTATTTGTCATCATAGATAGAAAATGATTGTAAACCAAAACCCAGAAGTTCATAAATAGGCTCTTTGAAACCCGCCATTTTAGTACCTAAAATTGTTTCCTTTAAAATAGGTTTTTCAAATTGGAACTGCGACACTTTTTCAGTAAGGAACAAATGTTGTTTGTCTATAATTTTCTTGAATTTGTAGTCAGAAGAATCTATTTTCTTGATTTTTGCTTTGGAAACAATATTTACAAATACAGTATCAATCTTTCCTTCAATAGAATCGGGATTTGCGGTTATTACTAATTTATTATAGGATTTGAATTGAAAGCTATGAAGCTTTTTTTGTGGATTGTTGTTGTCTTTTTGCTGGATTACCTTAGCAATAAGTGCGTTGGCAGGATTTATATTGGAAGTCGCAACTTCCTGCAACGCGTTGGTTTTCAGCGTTAGGTAAATGGTAAAAAAGGGTTTTATTTCAGAAAACGAAATGGTTTTTGATTCGTAACCCACATAGGAAATAGTCAGACTTTCGGTTTGATTATTACATGTTAAATGAAACTTTCCATCAACATCAGTAATTGTTGAGTTTCCTTTTTCGGTTTTAAGGGTAGCAAAGGGTAAAGGTTTTTCGGTTTTGGAATCTTTTATAATTCCATTCAGTTGAAATTGTGCCTGAAGTGACATCGATATAAAGAAAAACAAAAAAACAAGTTGCTTCATTTGATAATGATTATGTCGCGAATCTATTGCAAAAGTAGGTATAAAAAAATCCGTCCTGATATTTCGGGACGGATTTTAGTAATTTAGCAAGTAACTTAGACTTTCATGATTTCTGCTTCTTTGATTACCAAATGTTCTTCTACTTTTTTAATGAATGCATCAGTGAGTTTTTGCACATCATCTTCAGCCGTTTTACAAATATCTTCTGATGTTCCTTCTTTTTCTAATTTTTTTATTTCTGTATTGGCGTCTTTACGAGCGTTCCTAATCCCGATTTTAGCATCTTCGGCTTCCGCCTTGGCTTGTTTTACTAAATCACGTCTTCTTTCTTCTGTCAAGGCTGGGACATTAATAATAATCATATCACCATTATTCATGGGGTTGAAACCTATATTAGCTATCATTATCGCTTTTTCAATGGGCTGCAACATGCTTTTTTCATACGGTTGAATGGTAATTGTTCGAGCATCAGGGACATTCACATTTGAAACTTGTGATAGTGGTGTTTGAGAACCATAATAGTCAACAAAAACACTTCCAAGCATTTGTGGTGTTGCTTTTCCTGCTCGGATATTTAAAAATTCTTTTTCTAAATGTGCAATAGAACCTGTCATTGATTCTTTTGTACTGTCTAAAATAAATTCGATTTCTTCCATTTTTTTATGATTTCAGAGTGGTAAACTATATTTTAACTACGGTTCCTATATTTTGGCCTTCGCAAATTTTTAGTAGGTTTCCTTTTTTATTCATATCAAAAACGACGATTGGTAATGCGTTTTCTTGACTTAAAGTAAAAGCAGTTGAATCCATCACATTCAATCCTTTTTTAATAACATCATCAAAAGTTATGCTATCAAATTTTATGGCATCTGCATTTTTTTCAGGATCAGCATCATAAATTCCATCTACGCGTGTTCCTTTTAAAATAACATCAGCATGCACTTCAACACCGCGAAGTACTGCGGCAGTATCAGTGGTGAAATAGGGATTTCCTGTTCCTGCACCAAAAATAACAATTCTTCCTTTTTCAAGATGACGAACAGCTCTTCTTTTAATGTATGGTTCAGCGATAGCTTCAATTTTTAAGGCAGTTTGTAAACGAGTAAGCATTCCTTTGTCTTCTAATGCGCCTTGTAACGCCATTCCGTTTATAACCGTTGCCAACATTCCCATATAATCGCCTTGAACTCTATCCATACCATTACTTGCTCCAGCAACTCCTCTAAAAATATTACCACCACCAATAACGATGGCGATTTCGACACCTTTACTATGAATTTCTTTAATCTCATCCGCATATTCAGCTAGGCGTTTTGGGTCAATTCCGTATTGTCTGTCACCCATCAATGCTTCACCGCTTAGTTTTAGAAGAATTCTTTTGTATTTCATCAGTAGTATTTTTATGTTGCAAATATAAACATATTATGTTTTTTATGGTATGGGATAAAAAAGAATATTTGGCAACAATTATTACCTTTTGAAGCGTTTGCTTTTGTAGCTTTGTGTAACAAATTTAAAAAAACATGAAATCCATCCTAAAAAATAGTTTGTCAAAGAGTTCTACCTACAGTGGCTATAGAACACAAATCACGTCATTGTTGCAAGAAGGGAAATCATCTGGAAATGAACAATCAGAAGCGTTGACACATTATTCTGAATTGAATGAAGTTCGCATGAATAGATTAGACAAAACCATGAAAGTTTCAGATGAAAACGGTCAAAGATTACAAAATCTGAAACGAAATTACATTTGGTTAGTTATTTCCGAGGGTTGGTGTGGAGATGCAGCACAAATTCTTCCTGTAATTACCAAAATGGCGGAACAATCAGAGAAAATAGAATTAAAAATTGTTTTCCGTGATGAAAATGAAGCATTAATGAATTTATTTTTGACCAATGGAACGAAGTCAATTCCAAAACTCATTTTTTTAGAAAAAAACACTTTAGAAGTTTTAGGCGATTTCGGCCCAAGACCAAAAGGAGCAGTTCAGTTGATTTCTGATTATAAAACAATTCATGGAATTGTTGACGAAACCGCAAAAACTCAATTACAATTATGGTATTTGCATGACAAAGGAATTTCTATACAAAATGAAATTTTGGATTTATTGGTTACTCTTGAGTAATTATCTTTTCAAATTCCTCTGGAGAAATCCCATCATCAACAGAATAGTCTCCAATTTTCGTTCTTCTTAAAACCGATAAATATGCTCCAGAATGCAATGTTTTTCCTAGGTCAAAAGCCAACGAACGAATATACGTTCCTTTACTACATTTAACTCTAAAATCAATTTCAGGCAAAGCGATACGGGTAATTTCAAACTCATGAATTGTTGTTTTTCGGAAGGCAATTTCCACTTCTTCTCCAGCACGTGCGTGTTCATATAACCGAATGCCGTTTTTTTTAATAGCTGAAAAAACAGGTGGTTTTTGGTCGATTTCGCCTAAAAATTGTTTTACCGTTTCCTGAATTAATTCAGAAGTAATATGTTCTATTGTAAAAGTAGCGTCAATTTCCGTTTCCAAATCGTAAGAAGGTGTTGTAGCGCCAAGTGTTATAGTTCCAGTATATTCTTTAGCTTGCCCTTGAATTTCAGTGATTTTTTTGGTGAATTTTCCAGTGCAAACAATTAGTAATCCAGTTGCCAATGGATCTAAAGTTCCTGCATGCCCGATTTTGAATTTTTTTGGAAGGTCATATTTACGTTTTAAAATATATTTCAATTTATTCACTGCTTGAAACGAAGACCAAGTAAGCGGTTTGTCAATCAGTAGAATTTGCCCTTCTAATATAGCTTCGGCAGTCATTAAAGTACAGTTAATTTCATCACAAAGAAATGGATAATCAAGATAGCTAAACCAGCAACAATTCTATAATAACCAAACATTTTGAAGCCGTGTTTCGATAAATAACCAATGAATGATTTAATGGCTAGAAGGGCTACGATAAACCCAACCACATTGCCAATAATTAATAAATTAATTTGGTCATCAGAAAGCACAAATCCATCTTTGTAGTAATCGTAACATTTTTTAACCGTTGCGCCAAGCATGGTTGGTACCGCTAAGAAAAACGAAAATTCGGCAGCTGTTGTTCTTGATAATTTTTGTGACATCCCACCAATGATGCTCGCACCACTTCTAGAAACTCCAGGAATCATTGCTAAGCATTGGAACAAACCGATTTTAAAAGCTGTAGAATAACTAATTTTTTCTGTGTTTTGAGTTTCCTGCGAGTTACTAAACCAATCGTCAACTTTCAATAAAATGATTCCACCTAAAACCAATGAAATCGCTACAGTAACAGGATTTTCTAATAAAGCGTCAATTTTTTTGCTAAAAAGCAATCCAAAAACAACAGCTGGAATAAAAGCCACCAATAATTTAAAATAGAAATCAAGTGTTTGAAAAAACCGTTTGAAATATAAAACTACCACCGAAAGTATGGCGCCAAGCTGAATAACAACAGTGAATAATTTGGTAAAATGGTCTTGAGCAATTCCAAAAAAGGACGAAGCAATAATCATGTGACCTGTAGAAGAAATGGGTAAGAATTCAGTTATTCCTTCAATAATGGCAAGTATAATCGCCTGTAAATAATCCATTGTTACGATTTAGATTTTTTAAAAATCGAATAAATTGTAATCCCAAATCCAATCAAAACAACGGTTGGTGCCAAGCGAATTCTTCTGAAACTAAAAATATCTTCGTTAAAAAGTTTTGGGTCATCGCTACCACCGCCACTCATCAGGATAAACCCAACGGCAATGACCGCAATACCAATCAATAATGTTTTGTAATTTACTTTGTCAAAAAGAAAATCTGGTTTTTGCTCGTTATTTTTCATTTGATGCTGAATTTATTTCAGCATCTCTGCCGAAAATTATTTTTTAGTCTATTATTATCTATTTTCTTTTATCTTTCCTATTAATACAAATCATTCGTTCTCAAATTCAAAAAGCGTTGGGTCGCAAAATAAGTGCTCAACCAAGTGATTAAAACACTCAACACTAATACTCCTAAAAGTACTGCGCCAACGGCTAATTTATTTTCTAAAATTCCGAGATTAGGAAAATTAGTTTCAACATATACAAGCACTCCAATAAGAGCCAATATGGCTAAAGCCGCTCCAATCAAACCTAAAACCACACTTCTCTGAATAAATGGTTTTCTGATAAAAGATTTAGTAGCGCCAACCATTTGCATCGTTTTAATGATAAATCTATTTGCGAAAATGGCCAATCTTAACGAACTATTAATAAGTAAAACCGAAACAAAAGCAAATAATCCACTGATAATCAATATCCACATACTGATGTTTTTGATATTGTCATTCACTAAGTTTACTAATTGTTTGTCGTAAACAATATCTGCAATCATTGGGTTTTTGCGTAAACGGCTCTGAATTTTCGCAATCTCGGTATTGTTAACATAGTCAGCTTTCAAGTGAATATCAAAGGAGTTTTGCAGCGGATTTACACCTAAAAACTGCATGAAATCTTCACCAATTACTTTTTTATGTTGCTCAGCGGCTTTTTCTTTGGATACATATTCGAAAGATTTTGCAAACTTTGCTGTTTTTAATTCGCTAGTAAAAGCTTTTACCACTGTGTCGTTGGCTTCATTTTTCAAAAAAACGGTCATGGCAATTTCTTCTTTGAAATTATCGGATAAGCGCTTGGAGTTGATGACAAAAAGTCCCAATATTCCCAACAAAAACAAGACCAAAAAGATACTCAATACTACCGAAAAATAGGAGGTAATCACTCTGCGTTTTTGAAATTTATCAAATGATGATGACATAAACAATAATTTAAGCGGTAAAAATAATAAAGAAAATTGTTTTTCCCCTTTATAACGTACAAACTTTTAACTTTATTATAATAAACGTAAATTTGTCGCTTATTTTAGTTGTGGGTTGTCGGTTGTCGGTTGTCAGTAAGTATTCTGAAGCAGATTTTAAGCCGAAATTTGCAACTGCAAGCAGAAAAACAGCAAAATGAAATATCATCACGAAAAAGTAGAAGCCAAATGGCAACAATATTGGGCAAAAAACCAAACTTTTGCTGCATCTAATAATTCAGACAAACCAAAATATTATGTGCTCGATATGTTTCCTTATCCATCAGGAGCAGGTTTGCACGTTGGCCATCCGTTAGGTTATATCGCTTCAGATATTGTTGCGCGTTTCAAAAGACACAAAGGATTCAATGTGTTGCATCCACAGGGATATGATTCTTTTGGTTTACCAGCTGAGCAATATGCTATTCAAACTGGGCAACATCCTGAGAAAACGACTCGTGAAAACATTATGCGTTACCGTGAACAGTTAGATAAAATCGGTTTTTCATTCGATTGGAGTAGAGAAGTGCGCACTTCCAATGCCGATTATTACAAGCACACACAATGGATTTTTATTCAATTATTCAATTCGTGGTACAATAAAAATACTGATAAAGCTGAAGACATTTCGACTTTAGTTTCGCTATTCGAAAAAGAGGGGAATGCTAACGTTAATGCGGTTAGTGATGACAATATTGTGCCTTTTACAGCAGCCGAATGGAAAGCATCGTCCCCTGGTGTACAACAAAAAATACTATTACAGTACAGATTAACCTATTTGGCAGAAACTGAAGTAAACTGGTGCCCTGCATTAGGAACCGTTTTGGCAAATGACGAAATTGTTAACGGCGTTTCCGAACGTGGTGGACATCCTGTAATTCGTAAAAAAATGACACAATGGTCTATGCGAATTTCTGCTTATGCCGAAAGATTATTACAAGGGTTAAATGAGATAGATTGGAGTGAATCAATAAAAGAAAGTCAAAGAAACTGGATTGGAAAGTCGGTAGGAGCAACAGTAAAGTTCTCTGTTCTCTGTTCTCCGTTGTCAGAGCAACCGACAACCGACAACCAACAACCGACAATCATTGAGGTTTTCACCACGCGTCCCGACACCATCTTCGGAGTTACCTTCATGACCTTAGCGCCAGAACACGAACTAGTTTCACAACTCACAACGCCAGAACAAAAAGCGGCTGTTGATGCCTATATTGATGCTACAGCCAAGCGTTCAGAAAGAGAAAGAATGGCCGATGTCAAAACCATTTCGGGAGTGTTCACTGGTGCGTTTGCGGAGCATCCATTTACCAAGGAACCAATTCCTGTTTGGATTGGCGATTACGTTTTGGCAGGTTATGGAACGGGTGCAGTGATGGCAGTACCATGTGGCGATGAACGTGATTATGCTTTTGCGAATTTCTTCAAAGGACAAAATGGAATGCCCGAAATTAAAAATATTTTTAATAAAGATATTTCAGAAGCGGCTTATGGTGAAAAAGGCGGCTTCGAATTAGTAAACTCCCATTTTTTAAATGGTTTGGGTTACAAAGACGCAACTAAAAAAGTTATAGAGGAACTAGAAAAAATAAAACAAGGAAAAGGCAAAACCAATTACCGTTTGCGTGATGCCGTTTTCTCAAGACAAAGATATTGGGGAGAACCTTTCCCAGTGTATTATGTAAATGGCTTGCCTCAGATGATTGATGCCAAACATTTACCTATCATTTTGCCCGAAGTAGAAAAATACCTTCCAACAGAAGACGGGCAACCGCCATTGGGCAACGCAACCGATTGGGCTTGGGATGTTGAAAAGTTGTCGGTTGTTGGTTGTCAGTTAATTGATAATGAAAAAGTTTTTCCTTTAGAATTAAACACCATGCCAGGTTGGGCTGGAAGTTCGTGGTACTGGATGCGTTATATGGATGCACACAACGAGAATGAATTTGCCTCAGCCGGTGCACTAAAATATTGGGAAAACGTAGATTTATATATTGGCGGCAGCGAACACGCCACCGGACATTTATTATACTCTCGTTTTTGGAACAAATTCCTAAGAGACAAAGGATTTGCACCCACCGAAGAACCGTTCAAGAAATTGATCAATCAAGGGATGATTTTGGGTATGAGTGCGTTTGTTTATAGAAGTGAAGATTCGCAAAAACTATATTCAAAAGGATTAATTGCTGGTGAAAAAGTTCATCCTATTCACGTTGATTTGTCAGTAATAAACGATATCACAAACGAATTAGATATTGAAGCTTTTAAAAATCATCCATTATATTCAGATTATAAAGATGCCGAATTCATTCTAGAAAACGGCAAATACATAGTTGGTCGCGAAGTAGAAAAAATGTCCAAATCAAAATACAACGTAGTCAATCCTGATGATATTTGTGAACAATACGGCGCCGATACCTTGCGTTTGTATGAAATGTTTTTAGGTCCATTGGAACAAGCCAAACCATGGAATACCGCTGGCATCACTGGAGTTTCGGGTTTTTTAAAAAAACTATGGCGTTTGTATTTTGATGAAAACACAGGTTTAAACATTTCAGAGGAAGAACCAACAGCAGAAATGTACAAATCACTACACAAAACCATCAAGAAAGTTACGGAAGACATCGAGAATTTCTCGTTCAACACATCGGTATCGCAGTTTATGATTTGTGTGAATGAATTGGCAACCCTAAAATGCAACCATCGTAAAATTTTAGAACCATTAGCGATTTTGATTTCGCCTTATGCGCCGCACATTGCTGAGGAGCTTTGGTCACAATTAGGGCATGAAGATTCCATATCAACTGTTGCTTTTCCAATTTGTAACGAGAAATATTTAGTAGAAAGCGAAAAAGAGTACCCGGTTTCCTTCAACGGGAAAATGCGTTTCACTATCAAATTGCCTTTAGATTTAACAGTGCCTCAAATACAAGAAATTGTAATGGCAGATGAACGTACCATCAAACAACTGGAAGGAAGAACGCCTAACAAAGTGATTATCGTACCAGGAAAAGTGATTAATTTGGTGGGGTAGTTTTGGACATAGAACTATACTAAAGGATTTTGACTTTTCTTTAATCCTTTTTTTTGATACTTAATCAAAATTTGTCAACAAAAAGTTAAACAAATTTTGAGTGTTAATTTTTTTTAGAAATTTGTGATTAACTATTATGGAAAATATGAAAAATTCGATCTTATTTGTAATTATGATGCTAAATGTGGTCAGTTACTCTCAAGAAAAAGTAATCGATACTATTAAGAAAAAAGAAAAAAAGTTCTCAATTTATTATGGTGGAAACGTTTCATTTAATGATGATTTTAATCTGAACAAAAAATTAAGCAATTCAAACCTTCCAGAGTTGAAAACCTCTATTCCCGACTTTGTATTTGGTTTAAATTATTTCTGGAAAAAATATTCTGGCGATGCTGAATTTGGTTTTTTATATTCAAAATCTGATAAGGGAGCAAATAAAACAAAACAAGCGGGATTCAACTCTCGTTTACGTGTTCATTATAATCTTGTAGATCGTGAAAAATTTGCCTTTACTACAGGATTATCAGTAGCTTATACAGGAAATGAATATGATATATTTAACAAAAGTAATGCTTTTGATTTAAACGATTTAGAACCAAACAATAATAGTGGGCATGTTAATTTTACAAACGGTATGCTCTATTTTGGTCCCTCAACCTCCTTCTACTTTTTTAGAAAGTCCGATTGGAATGTTAAATTAAATCTAGGCTATGAATTTGCTATAACACGAGGAAGATATCATTCTGAATTTGGTAGTATTTTAAACAATATTGGTGAAGCTGGAAATAATCGTTTTGTTTTTGGCATTGTGTTCAATTAAATGACAAGCTGTCACTGATTGTTTATGGCGCGTAATTTGATACTAATGAATTGAAATTTAAAAACCATTATTATGTTTGGATACTATATTTTAATCGGGTTAATTGCTTTGGTAAGTTGGCTAGTAAGTTCAAAACTAAAAAGCAAGTTTGAAGAATACTCAAAAATTCATTTGCAAAACGGAATGAGCGGCGCCGAAATTGCTACTCAAATGTTGCAAGACAACGGTATTTATGATGTCAAAGTGATATCGGTTGAAGGACAATTGACAGACCATTACAATCCTGCTGATAAAACGGTAAATTTGAGTGAAGCAGTTTATAACCAACGGAATGCTTCTGCTGCAGCTGTTGCCGCTCACGAATGTGGACATGCGGTGCAACATGCTACGGCTTATAATATGTTACAATTACGTTCACAACTAGTACCGTTTGTCAATATTTCTTCCACCTTATCACAATGGTTAATCTTTGGTGGTCTGATTTTAGGTGCTGCAGCAGGATTAGGTTTCGGATTTTACATTGCCGTAATCGGTTTGGTATTGATGGCGGTGGCAACGGCGTTTAGTTTTATCACGTTGCCGGTTGAGTATGATGCCAGCAACAGAGCTTTGGCTTGGCTAAAAAACAAAAATATGTTGAGCCAACAAGAATATGCTGGTGCCGAAGATGCTTTGAAATGGGCAGCACGAACCTATGTAGTCGCCGCTATTGGAGCTTTAGCCTCTTTGCTTTATTGGGCGTTGCAAGTTTTTGGAGATAGAAGATAAAAAACAAATATCCGTTACTTTTTGTAACGGATATTTGTTTATTTTAAACGGAATACTTGTAATGGAATACTGATTACTACAATTGTATCTGTCTTTCAATCTGTTGTTCCAATGAAATAAAAGTTTCTGTTCTTGAAACACCATCTATAGGTTGGATTTTTTTATTCAACAGTTGCATTAAATGTTCGTTATCCCGGCAAATCATTTTTATTAAAATACTCCAATTCCCAGTAGTATAATGACATTCTAATACTTCAGGGATTTTTTTCAACTCTCTAACCGCATCAGCATTGCTCGAAGCTTTGTCTAAATAAATGCCAATGAAAGCCATGGTTTTATAACCTAAAACTTTATTATCTACAATTAATTTTGAACTGGCAATGACGCCAGCATCTTCCAGTTTGCGCAACCTTTGATGAATAGCAGCGCCAGATATTCCTATTTTATTGGCAATTTGTAAAATGGGTTTTCGGGCATCTTCCATCAAGTCACGAAGAATTTCTTTATCGATGCCGTCAATTTCTATTTGAAGTTGATTTATTTTCATTTTTTAACTATTTGAAAGTAAAAGTAGTGATTAAGTTTATATTTATAAACAAAAAACCAAAATCGATTAAGATTTTGGTTTTTTGTATAATATTTTAATTGTCGTTTAATTACCTAAAAGCTTATCTGGATTGTAGCCCACATAAGGCATTTCGGTTTCTTTAAAAATCACTCCAAATTCTTCAAGTTCTTTAAGTATAGGTTCATAAACTTCTTTGTGAATAGGTAACTGCACACCAGACGTTTTGATATTACCATTTAGTATTTGTAAAGCTGCCATAGCAACAGGTAGTCCTACAGTTTTTGCCATGGCTGTGTAGATTTGATCATCGCCAATACATACCATTTTAGAATCGATTTGTTTTCTTTCACCGTTTATTTCGTAGCCAAATTTGTGATACATTACAATCATGTCTTTGTCATCGGGTTGAAGAGACCAACTATCATTTAAGATGCGCTCTAAAATTTGAGCTGGCGTAGCATTTTTTAGCCCCACAATTTTTTTTGGATGAAACAAATCTAGTTCTAGTAATTTGTCCCACATGATATCATCTTGTTCTATTCCTAACTGAATTCTGGTTTTAATTTCTACTGAATCTGTCGGAGAATAAGGTAAAAATGAATTTATATAATCACGGTAACTCATGGTTTCCGAGTTTTCCATTATGTAGGTATCATCAGTCATACCCAATTGTACAAACATATTCCATGCTTTTGAGTAACCTACTCTTCGGATAGTTCCTCGGTATAAAGTTAAGATATCGTCTAATCCATAAACACTTCTGTATTTTAGCGAGTCACGATTGCCGTATCCTTCAAATTTTCCATAACCTTCTACTTCTAAAAACTCTGTTCTACGGAATAATTTATGATAAGGAATGTATTTGTATTTACCTTCTTGGATAAATTTTGCTGCACCGCCTTGACCTGCTAAAACTACATTTCTTGGCGCCCAAGTGAATTTATAATTCCATAAATTAGTGTCACTTTCTGGAGCAATTAATCCGCCACAAAATGATTCAAACAAAATCATTTTACCCCCTTTTGCTTTGATTTCGTCAATTACTTTCATGGCACTCATGTGGTCAATGCCTGGATCAAGTCCAATTTCGTTCATAAAAACTAAACCATTAGCTTTTACTTCAGCATCTAAATCTTGCATCGCATCAGAAACATAGGAAGCCGTAACCATATTCTTTTTGAATGTTATACAGTCTTTGGCAACTTCAATATGCATATGTGCTGGTAACATTGAAATTACTATATCTGCTTTTTGGATTTCTGCTTGGCGTTGCGTTTCGTTTGTAATGTCTAAAGCAATAGCAGTAGCATTGGGATGACTATTGGTTTTGCGTTTGGCTAATTCTAAAGACAAATCACCTATTGTCAAATGAAGATTTTCTTGGCTAGATTTGTTTAAAAGGTATTGTATCAAAGAAGAAGCTGAACGTCCAGCGCCAATGATTAAAATATGTCTCATGCGTTTGTTTGTTGTTGGCAACAAATGTATGAATTATTCTAGACCTTCTATTTCTTCAAGTTCTTTTTTAGCTTCTATCTTTGTCTCCACTTTCTGTTCTTCAAACTGGGCGTCTTTGGCAACTTCATCTTTGATAAAAATAGTTTTTCCAACAACAAATGTGGAACACAAAACACTTAAAAATAATAATATCTTGGGTATTTTTTTTTGTGAGTCTTCCGATTTTTTTAAAAGCAATAAACTAAAAATTAATGCCAATCCTATAGGTAAAAAAGCCAAAGTGTCCATGGGCATAATAGAAAACACTAATGCCAAAATCGTAAAAATACAAGCAAAAATTAAAAATAGTTTTCTCATAATTTTAGTAGTTTAAATTCCGCTGGCTGAGGTTAACACTAATTGGCCAGTTCCAACAGGAATACTAAATTTTAGCAAAGCTGGAATTTTTTTAGCATCTGCAGTAAGCCAAATCAAGTTTTTGTCTTTTCCTCTCAAAGCATCTGTTTTGGCACCAATAGAAATTTTGTAACATTCTTTTTTCCCAAGATTTCCAGCATTTACGGTTTCTTTACCCATATATTTTAATGTTACAGGAACTTGCTTTTCGTCAAATACAATCATCAAAGAAACTGTTTGACCTTCTTTGAACTTAGTAAAATTCATTGTTCTTACTTTATAAAACAGTGATATAACATCTTGTGTTGAGCTTCCAATAGTAAAAGAATTCTTAGTCTCTGGACTATTTTTCTTTTTCGAGGTACTAGTAACACTATTGTTTTTGATAACATACTTTTCTTTTTTTGTCCAACCTCCTTCATCAATACTTCTTTTGTATAAACTTGGTTTTAATGATATTGGATTTACATAAGATTCATAAATATCTCTAATTTTAAAAAACGAATCCCATTTGCTGTAAGTTGACAATTCACAACTTAAATGAAGATAAGGGTTTTTGGAAGTTGATACAGTTTCAGTGCTCATCGTTACTTGTGCAAGCTGAGTCAGTAATCCGCTCATGTTATAAGAACCAGCGAAAACAAGATTTTCACCAGATTTTATAGATTGACTATTTATGGAAGTAAAGGAACCTAAAACAAAAACTGTGATAGGTACAAAAAATATTTTCTTCATGATTTTAAATTAAACATGCAAATATAAAATATTTAAAACGGTTCATCCCGAAACTTTTGTGGAAAAAGAAACTTTAAATT
>CALPPS020000060.1 GCA_943325515.2 Flavobacterium psychrophilum | reverse complement strand
TCTTGTTGAATATATATTATCAATATAGAATTATATATATTTAAAATTTAACTATACATAAGCTATACAAATAATGTTTTTCATCTTTAATAAAATATTATAATTAGCAATAAAATAACCTAAATTATCTTTTAAATCAACACAATACTCCTGTTTAAAATATAAATTGGATCTGTATAGTTTCTATAAACGTAAAATTTATTGCATTATTTTAAAAAATGTAAATTTACTGAACTATAAATTTAAGCTTTAAAATTTTATATAAATTAAAAAAATATTAATAAAAATTAAAATAAACTATTCAAGATTACTTGTAAAAATTAAAAAAAAAACTAACTAATTATTAAATTAAAAATGAAAAAAATTATTTTATTATTTACCATTATTGTCTCATTCTCGTCTTATTCCCAAGGTAATAAAGTTGTTGTTGCGAACAACAACGATGGAATGCGACTAGTTGTAGATGGAAAAGATTTTATGATTAACGGAATGAATTGGGACTATTTTCCAATAGGCACTAATTATTCGTACAGTCTTTGGAATCAGTCGGACAAATTGATACAAGAAGCTTTAGATGAAGAAATGGGATTGTTAAAAAATATGGGGGTAAATACTATTAGAGTATATTCAGGAATGCCTAAAAAGTGGATAGAGTATGTTTACACTAATTATGGGATTTATACCATGTTAAACCATTCATTTGGTCGTTATGGTTTAACTTTAGATGGTGTATGGACTCCAAATACCGATTATTCAAACCCTAAAACCAGAGCGCTTTTGTTGAAAGAAACACAAGAAATGATAACCGAGTATAAAGATACTAAAGGATTACTATTGTTTATGCTTGGTAATGAAAATAACTACGGCTTATTTTGGGATGGTGCTGAAACAGAAGATATTCCTGTAAAAGATAGAAAATCTACAGCACGAGCTGTAACAATGTACAAATTATTTAATGAAGCCGTGGTTTCTATGAAATCCATTGATAGCGCTCATCCAATTGCAATTTGTAATGGTGATTTACTTTTTCTAGATATTATTGCAAAAAATTGTAAGGATGTTGATATACTAGGAACCAATGTTTATCGTGGTGTCTCTTTTGGAGATTTATTTGAAAGAGTAAAAAAAGAATACGGAAAACCACTATTCTTCTCCGAGTTTGGAGCCGATTCATTCAATGTTCTAACCAATCAAGAAGATCAAAAGGCGCAAGCATTTTATTTAAAAGGAAATTGGAAAGAAATTTATGAAAATGCGGCAGGTATGGGTAAAGCTGGTAATTCTTTAGGAGGTTTTACTTTTCAGTTTAGTGACGGATGGTGGAAGTATGGACAAACCAAAAATTTAGAGGCACACGATAGTAATGCTTCATGGTCAAACGGTGGTTATCAGAAAGATTTTACCGAAGGTGAAAATAATATGAATGAAGAATGGTTTGGAATTTGTGCCAAAGGACCATCAAATGAAAAAGGATTATATCAATTGTATCCACGTGCTGCCTATTATGTTTTAAAAGATATTCATAAATTCAATCCATATGCTGTTGGAGCTAGCACGATTACATTAAACAGTGTTTTTGACGAAACCAATTTAATGGATGCTTCTTTAAGAGCGCGAGCTGATAAAGCTGCTTTAGGAACTAATGATACCGATATATTAAAAGTAAGTAATCTAAGGGCAGAATTCACAACATTCTCAACAGGTGGAAGTTTATTAACTACACCAGAAGTAGATGATCCAACTACAAGTAACTATCCTAGCCGAACAGGTTTTGATCATATGCAGTCTTACTATCTTGGAGTTGAAGGAAAACCTTCGGCTAATATGACTGCAAATGTGAATGTTAACATTTTAGGTCGTGTTGCAGTAAATCCTATAAATGAAATTTTCTATGAAAGCAGAGGTAGAGAAGAAACAATATTAACTCAAGATGGTTCTGTAGTTTCTAGTGGGCTCAATAGAGTTCAAGTTTACAATGCATCCTACAAATGGACGGCAAAAGATTTTGAAGTTAGAGGTTTTTACAGAACAGGTCATTATCATTGGGGTTATGAAGGCGATTTTTTTGCTTTATATTCTGAAGCTAATTACGGTCCAAACTTAGATATCTATAATGGAGAAACTTTAGGATTCGAAGTTGATGGAAGAGGAAGTTTAAACGGATTAAAAGCTGCTTTTGGTCCACAACTTTGGTGGGGAGCTAACCCTGCATACTTATTAAAATACAGCAAAAAAATTGGAATTTTTGATGTTTCTGCAGTGTATCATGAAGACGTTTCAGCAGCATCACCAGCTGTAACCTCTATTTTTATTCCACAACCAAAGACGAGACGAGCAACCATACATTTCAAAGCAAAGTTTGGGGATTTAGGAGTAGAGTTTGGTGGAATTTGGGGTGGACAACCTTTAAATGGTAGAGAGTTTCAAATGATGGATGGTGATGTAGTAAAAGTGGATAAAGTAAAAAATTCTGATAATTGGGGAGGAAAAGCTAAATTGACCTTTTCAAAAGGACGTTTTAATGTTTACACTCAAGGAGCTATTCAAGGATTGGTAGCCAGTGGCGGAGCCGATAACACTCAAACGTTCACTGGTTGGAGATTAAAGGATACCGGTAGTGGAAATCAAATGAATTTATTAACTGGTTTTACTTACAATGTAAATTCGAAATTACAACTTGCACCAAACTTTTTGTGGCAAAAGCCATTAGTTGAAGCTATGCCAAACGGTGTTGACGCACCAGGAAGGCTTAGAAATATCCTAAACGATCCTTTTATAGTTAGAGCAAATAGAGAAACTGTTGGTGGAGAATTTTTGTTGACTTATGACCCAACTCCAGCTACGTGGATGTATGAGTGGAATAACGACATGGTAGAAGATGCAAAATTTGCATTTAGTACTGGTTTTGTTTTCCGTCATTTGCCAACAACTATGGATGCTGCAATAGGTTTTTTAGCCAATAGAACTCCATTTGCATTCGATAGATCAGCTCCAGCTCAAGATTTATGGGAATCTAATACAAGAATAGTATCTAAATTATCACCAGATTTAGGGATGATTGCAAACATATATTTTGGAAATGGGCAAGCAAATGGTGATTCAGAAAGAACTATCAACAGAGTTGGTGGTGATATACGAATGATTTATAGAAAAGTTAAAGTTACGAGTTCTGTCAAATTTAATGATTGGGGTCCATATGATTACCACAAGGATTTTAACTTAACCTTCCCATTCCAAGGTTCTTTAGATATATCTACATCTGTTGGAAAACCAAGCTGGTTTATTTTACCTGATACTCGAATTGGAATAATGGGTATTTGGCGTTCTTTAGACCAATATTCACCAAGATATTCGCCAACTTTTGTTCCTGAGAATACTTATCCACCTGTGCCAGCACTTAGTCCTGTAGGGTTCCCTAATGGTTCAGAATGGGAAATTAGAACCTATGTTCATATTAATATTGGAAAATAATTTAAAAATAAAAAAAATGAAAAACACAAAATTTAATTATTTTAGAAATGCTATTCTTTTAGGATTGGTTTTGATAACAACTATTAATTGTGATAGAGAGTTATCGGATGATGCTACAAATGCTGGTTTTCCAAAAACAGCAGAAATTTTTACGGATACTCCAGTTGGAATGGGTAGTAATTTTTACTTTCCATATGGAGGTGATGCTAATAATCCAGTAGGATCAAAATTTTCAGCTTGGTCTGTAGATGGTGAAGTAAGCTATAAAGGTAATGCTTCTATGCGTTTTGATGTGCCAAATGCAAATGATCCTCAGGGAAATTATGCTGGAGGTATCCTAAGAGTAGATGGGGCAGGTAGAGATTTAACAGGTTATGATGCACTTACTTTTTGGGCTAAAGCATCTCAGGGTGTAACTATTGGTGAAATTGGTTTTGGTGAAGATTTTTATCCTAATAAATATATGACTACAATGACCAATATTAGTTTAGGAACAGCTTGGACAAAATATATTATTCCAATACCTGATGCTTCAAAATTATTGCATGAAAAAGGTATGTTTAGATATTCTGCAGGTTCTCAAGGAACAAATGGTGCAGGATATACATTCTGGATTGATGAACTAAAATTTGAAAAGTTAGGTACTATTTTGCCTTTACAAGCTTCAATAATGAATGGTAATAACATTACTAGATCTACTTTTGTAGGCGTAACATCAACTATATCGGGTGTGCTAGCTACATTTAATATGCCTAATGGTATCAACCAATCAGTTACTATTAGTCCAGCGTTTTTAAATTTTACTTCTTCAAATACAGCTGTAGCAACTGTTAACGATTCTGGCGTTGTAACACCAATAAGTGCAGGAACAGCTGTAATTACGGCTACTTTTAACGGTCAACCCGCATTAGGTAGTTTAACAATAAATTGTTCAGGTAGTTATATTAACGCACCAACACCAACTTTAAATCCAGCTAATGTAATTTCTATATTCTCGGATAGATATACCAATGTTCCTGTTAATTATTATAATGGATATTGGCAGCCTTGGCAAACTACTGAATCAAATAATTTTTCAGTTTTGGGAGATAACGTTTTAAATTATACCAACTTTAATTTTGTTGGAATCGAATTTAGTAGCCCAACTGTAAATGCTACAAGTATGACGCATATACATTTAGATGCTTTTATTCCAGGACCTATTGCACCTGGAAGACAATTAAGAGTTTTAGTTATAGATTTTGGTGCAGATGGTGCTTATAGTGGCGGAGACGACACAAGACATTCTACAACATTTACAGCAACCACTTCTACAGCTGTGGTATCTCAAAATTGGATCTCGATTGAAATTCCATTTTCTGCTATGCCTGGTTTACTAAGTAGATCACACCTAGCTCAAATTATTCTCGAAGGTGGAGATAATTCAATATTGTATGTAGATAATATATATTTTCACAATTAAAAGATAATTAAAGATGATTTTAAATAAAATAAAACACAAAATTTTTATATCTACAGCTATTGTTTTGTTATTAAATAGTTGTACAAAAGATGAAAAACAAACAGTAGTTACTAAAAATAATTTAGTAATGAGTGAAGAGTTTAATGTTGATGGAGCCCCAGATTCAAATTTATGGTCTTACAATATAGGAACAGGAAGTAATGGTTGGGGCAATAATGAATTGCAATATTATACTGATAGGCCACAAAATATTAAAGTTGAAAATGGAGTTTTAAAAATAACAGCTCGAAGAGAACAATATATGGGCTCCTCTTATACTTCGGCTAGAATTATTTCTAAAGGAAAATATGAAAAAAAATATGGTAGAATAGAAGCTAGAATTAAATTGCCAAGAGGTAAAGGTTTATGGCCTGCGTTTTGGATGTTAGGAAGTAATATTCAAACAGCTCCCGAATCCCCAGACAATCCTAACACGGTACCTTGGCCATATTGTGGAGAAATTGATATTATGGAATACCTTGGAAATAGTCCAACAAAAATATTCGGAACAGTTCACGGACCAGGTTATTCTGCTGGTGAATCAATTTCGAAAAACTTTTTCCTTTCCAACAGCAGATTTGACACTGACTTTCATGTTTTCGGAATAGAATGGGATGAAAATAGAGTGAATTTTTACGTTGATGATATGTTATATCATTCCGTTACACCAGAAGATGTTCCAGGGGAATGGGTTTTTAATCAATCCTTTTATATGATATTGAATGTAGCAGTTGGAGGAAATTTGCCAGGAGCTCCAAATGGCGAAACGCCTTTTCCACAAGAAATGTTAGTTGATTACATAAGAGTATATGAATAAATATAATAAAGACAACGAGACTAATTGTATAAAAGGCTAGTTGTTTTATATTAATTGGATTGGATAGAAAAAAGAACTCTTTTAATTATTATGATTGACAAACAAACTACACAAGTTGATTCTGCGATTGAAAATAAAAAGGTGTCTATGGATATCGTTTTGTTAGATGGAGAAAAATTTTATAAAATAGCTAATAACGATGTAATGCGACCATTCTTTATGAGTGTCGTAAGTGACTCTAACCATTGGATGTTTATTTCTAGTAATGGCGGTTTGACAGCTGGTAGAAAAAATGCAGAATATGCGCTCTTCCCTTATTATACTGACGATAAAATTACTGAGTTTGCCGATATAACCGGAAGTAAGTCTATTTTTAGAATTAATGACGACAATCAAATTCATATTTGGGAACCCTTTTCAGAACGATTTAATGATAAATATTCCATAACAAGAAACATTTACAAAAATATATATGGAAACAAAATCATTTTTGAAGAAATTCAAAACGATTTTAATTTATCATTTCAATACGAATGGAACTCTAGTAATGAATTCGGATTTATAAAAAAATCTAAAATCACGAATCATTCTAAAAATGATTATGAAATTACATTACTAGATGGAATTCAAAATATTATGCCTCATGGCGTAAGTAGTGACTTGCAAGCAACGACAAGTAATTTAGTCGATGCCTATAAAAGAAATGAAATCGATTTGCAAAGTGGTTTAGGTATTTTTGCATTAAGCGCCATTATCGTTGATAAGGCAGAACCTAGTGAAGCATTGAAAGCGAATGTTGCTTGGTCTTTAGGATTAGATAATCCTACTTATTTACTTTCTTCACTTCAAATTGCTGCTTTTAGAAAAAATCAAAAATTAATCTCCGAAACGGATGTTAAAGGTGAAAAAGGTGCCTATTTTGTTTCAACCGATATTATTTTAGTTCAGAATAGTTCTAGAAATTGGAAAATTATTGCCAATGTAAATCAAAATCAATCCCAAGTCGTGGCACTTTGTGATAGTATTTTGAATGATCAATCACTAGAAAGTAAATTAATTGCAGATATTGAACTGGGAAAACAAAACCTAATTGCTCTTAACGCCACTGCAGATGGTTTACAATTTACAGCAGACAAAAGAAAAGATACCCGACATTTTTCAAATGTGCTTTTTAATATAATGCGTGGCGGAATTTTCGACCATAATTATCAAATTGAAAAAAGTGATTTTTCTAGTTATTTGGTAAAAGCAAATAAAGAAATTTTTGAAAAGAATAAGTCATTTTTGAATAATCTAAAAGAGATATTCTCTTATTCCGATTTAAAAGAAATGCTTTCTAATGTTGATGATGTTGATTTAATTCGTTTGGCAACGGAATACCTACCCCTTAAATTTAGCAGAAGACATGGAGACCCAAGTCGTCCTTGGAATAAATTTTCTATCAACACGCGAAGTGAGATTGACGGTTCCAAAATATTAGATTATCAAGGAAATTGGCGTGATATTTTTCAGAATTGGGAAGCTTTAGCTTATTCATATCCTGAATTTATAGAGGGTATGATTTTTAAGTTTTTGAATGCTTCTACATTTGATGGATACAATCCCTATCGAGTGACCAAAGATGGTTTCGATTGGGAAGCAATTGAACCCGATAATCCTTGGTCGTATATTGGATATTGGGGTGATCATCAGATTATTTATTTGTTAAAATTTTTGGAGTTTATTGAAAAATATGCACCTGGAAAATTAGATACTTACTTTGATAAGAATTGTTTTGTATATGCTGCTGTTCCCTATACTATTAAATCCTATCAAGATATTTTAAATAATCCCAAAGATACTATCGAGTACAGTCATAATTGGGAGAAGAAAATTAACATTCGTCGTGAACAAATCGGAGCTGATGGTGCTTTGTTAAGAGATAATAATGACTCCATTTATCACGTTAATTTGATTGAAAAAATATTGGCTACAGTACTATCAAAAATGTCCAACTTTATTCCAGAAGCAGGAATTTGGATGAATACACAGAGACCCGAATGGAATGATGCTAATAATGCTATAGTTGGTAATGGTGTTTCGATGGTAACGCTATATTATTTGCATCGTTTCTTAAAATTTTTCCAACAATTACTGGATAATTCAAATCAAGAAACCATCAAAATTTCTAATGAAATGGTAGAATTTTATCATGCCATAAGAGAAAATTTAATTCAATTCAAACCTTTACTTGAAGGTTCCATCAACAATCAAGATAGAAAAAAAATATTGGACGCTCTTGGAAAAGCAGCTTCCGAGTATCGTATTCAAATTTACAATAGCGGTTTTTGGGGTAAAAAACGAACTCATTCTATGGAGGGTTTGAAAAAATTTACACAAATAAGTATTGAATTTATTGAACATTCTATTAAAGCCAATCTAAGGGAAGATAAGTTATATCATGCATATAATTTAATGTCTACTACTGAAGATGAAGTTTCAATTTCGCATCTTTCAGAAATGTTAGAAGGTCAAGTAGCAGCTATTAGTTCTGGCTTTTTAGGAGCAAAGGAAACTTTAGGAATATTAAATAGTTTACGAAATAGTGCATTATATAGGGCAGATCAAAATAGTTATATTTTATATCCAAATAAAGAATTACCTAAGTTTTTAGAGAAAAATATTTTACCTAAAGATAAAGTGCAACATTCTTTATTGTTAAACAAATTACTTCAAAATCAAAATTTTACAATACTAAATCAAGACATCAAAGGCAATTATCATTTTAATGGTAATTTCCATAATGCCAATGACTTGAAAGCAGCTTTAGAACAACTTAAATCTTACGAAGATTATAAAATTTTAGTTGAAAAAGAAGCAACTATGATTTTGCAAATTTTCGAAGAAGTGT
This sequence comes from Flavobacterium psychrophilum, assembly GCA_943325515.2. GTDB lineage: Bacteria > Bacteroidota > Bacteroidia > Flavobacteriales > Flavobacteriaceae > Flavobacterium > Flavobacterium psychrophilum_R. The sequence continues at coordinate 7,248 of CALPPS020000060.1, read as the reverse complement.
TTAATCATAAAGCTTTTACAGGTCGTTCTGGAACATTTTATGGTTATGAAGGATTAGGTTCTATCTATTGGCACATGGTTTCAAAATTACACGTTGCTGTACAAGAAGTATGTATTAAAGCTATCAGTGATAATGAGGATATGGCTATAATTAATAGTTTACTATCACACTATCAAGAAATTGGAAAAGGAATTGGAGTACACAAATTACCATCAGTTTATGGTGCTTTTCCAACCGACCCATATTCGCATACACCAATGCACAGAAAAGCACAACAACCAGGAATGACCGGTCAGGTTAAAGAAGATATTTTGACTCGAATTGGAGAATTGGGTGTAAATGTAAATGAAGGTAAACTTAAATTTCAGCCTTCTATTTTAGACAAAAATGAGTTCTTAACCCAAAGTCAAGAAGTGGTTTTTATAAATGTTGAAGGTTCAAAAAACAAAATCTTATTAGAAAAAGATAGTTTAGCATTTACGTATTGTCAAGTCCCAATTATTTATATAAAATCAACTACTAATAAAATGGATCTGTTTTATAAAAATGGAACTATTCAACGAATTGATTCCTTAGAATTGGATGAAGATAATAGTCATAAAATATTTAAGCGAACCGCTGAAATAGTCAAAATTATAGTGTCCATAAAAGAGTCTTTAGTATCTTAATGAAAAAAAATTGCTACATACTATTAATTCTGCTAACATCTTTTTTTAATATGCCTCTTTATGGGCAAAGTTCAAAAGAAGTAACGGCTAAAATGATTTTAGGAAATCCTAAATATCAAGGTATTTGTTATGGTGGATATCGAACTACGACAAGAGATGTAGAGCCAACTATATCACAGGTTAAGGAGGATTTGAAAATTTTAGCAGCTATAAATATTAAAATAATCAGAACCTATAATCTGCATCGGGAGGAAATAGTAAATGTGCTAAAAGCTATAACCGAATTAAAGAAAGAGAATCCTAAGTTTGAAATGTATGTGATGCTCGGCGCATGGATAGATTGCAAAAATGCTTGGACCGAAATGGCTCCTATTCACGAAGAAGAAAGTCAACGTAATACAATTGAAATTCAAAAAGCGGTTGAATTAGCCAATCAATATCCAGAAATTATTAAGATTATTTCGGTTGGAAACGAAGCTATGGTTAAATGGGCAACCAGTTATTATGTTAGTCCAGCTATAATTTTAAAATGGGTAAATCATTTACAAGACTTAAAGAGACAAAGTCAATTGCCAAAAAATCTTTGGATAACAAGTTCGGACAATTATCTCTCATGGGGTGGAGGTGATGCACAATATCATACTGAAGATTTGAATATATTAATAAAAGCGGTTGATTATATTTCATTGCATACCTATCCAATTCATGACGAACGTTTCTTTCCAGAAATATGGGGAATTAAAGAAAATGAAGCGAAGCTATCCGATAAAATGAAAATAGATGCGGCTCTATTAAGAGCCAGAGATTATGCTATTTCACAATACAATGGTGTTGTGAATTACATGAAGTCTATTGGTGTCAATAAGCCAGTTGTAATAGGAGAAACAGGCTGGACCAGTATTGATGATATATATTATGGAGTTGAAGGTTCTAAAGCAGCCGACGAATACAAGGCTGCCCGATATTATAAATTAATGCGCGAATGGTCAAACAAAGAAAAAATTACTTGTTTTTATTTTGAAGCTTTTGATGAAAGTTGGAAAGATGGCTCAAATCCTAATGGTTATGAAAATCATTTCGGATTGATTAATTTGCAAAACGAAGCCAAATTTGCGCTTTGGGATAAAATTGACAAAGGCGTTTTTAAAGATTTAACTCGAAACGGTAAACCTATTACAAAAACGTACGATGGCAATGAAAAAGCTTTATGGCAAGATGTTAAAGTTCCAAGATTAATTAAAAATAAAAATTAATTATGGATAAAAATTATCTTAAAACAACTATTTTTAAACTATTGATAATTAGCATTTTATTATCATTATTTAGTTGTGGCAGCACAAAAGAAATGAAAGTACAAGTCTATGAAACTTCTGCTAATGGAAATTCTTTAAAACAGATAACCAATTTTTCTAAAAATTCCAATCCAATAGCCATAACATTAAACCCAGAAGAAAAATTCCAAACAATAACAGGTTTTGGTGGTGCTTTTACCGAATCATCGGCATATTTAGTTAATAAATTGAGTAAAGCAAATCGTAAAAAAATTATGAATGCTTATTTTGGAGCCGATGGAGCTAATTATTCCTTGACTAGAACGCACATCAATTCTTGTGATTTTTCTACGAAACACTATGCTTATGATATGGTTGATGGCGACAAAAACTTAGAGCATTTTTCTATCGAAGAAGATAAAAAAAACAATCTGATTCCTATGATTTTAGAAGCCAAAGCGATATCCAAAGAAGGATTTAAAATCATTGCCTCTCCTTGGACTTCTCCACCATGGATGAAGGATAATAAAAATTGGGTTGGCGGAAAATTATTACCTGAATATTACGATACATGGGCTAAGTATTTTTCAAAATATATAGATGGTTATAAAAACGAAGGAATTAGTATTTGGGGGATTACCGTAGAAAACGAACCTCATGGTAATGGAAATAATTGGGAAAGCATGTTGTATTCACCACAAGAAATGACCAGTTTTGTTCAAAATCATTTAGGTCCAACATTAGAAAAAGAGGGAAAAGAGAACATAAAAATTCTAGGTTACGACCAAAATAGAGCTGGCATAAAAGAATGGGTAGATGAAATGTATAAAGATGTAAAATCTTCTAAGTACTATTCGGGAACAGCCATTCATTGGTATGAAAGCACTTATGAAGTTTTTCCACAAGATTTACAATATGCTCACCAAAAAGCACCCAATAAGTATCTTATTCAAACCGAAGCCTGTGTCGATTCTGAAGTACCTCATTGGCAAGACGATGCTTGGTATTGGAAAACAGAAGCCACTGATTGGGGTTGGGATTGGGCATCAGAAAAAGAAAAATATTTACACCCAAAATATGCACCAGTAAATCGTTATGCAGCAGATATTATAGGATGTTTAAACAATTGGGTTGACGGTTGGGTAGATTGGAATATGGTGTTGGATACAAAAGGCGGACCTAACTGGTTTAAAAATTGGTGTATTGCGCCAGTAATTGTGAATCCGGATACTAATGAAGTTTATTTCACGCCTTTGTATTATGTCATGTCACACTTCAGTAAATTCATGCGCCCAGGCGCTGTCAAAATTGGATGTAAAATAGATAATAAAGACGTATTGGCAACAGCTGTTAAGAATTCAGACGGCTCTATAGCATTAGTAGTATTTAATCCTACAGAAAAAAATCAAAACATAGAAATAAAATTAACTAATAAAACAAAAACTATTTCCATTAATGCAAAAGCCTTGCAAACAGTGGTTATCAGATAGAAATACTTTTCAATTATGTCAAAAAAAATAATTTCAACAGATAAGATTTCAATGGGACAAAAAATTGCATTTGGATTAGGAATGTTAGCCAATCAAATGTTTCCTGCAGCTCTAGGTATTTTTATGGTAGTGCTTGTTGAAGATTTAAAATTTCCAGCATGGATGTGGGGAATGTTATTTTTCTTGCCTAGAATATTTGATGCGTTTATTGATCCAATTATGGGTTTTATTACAGATAATACACGATCTGCTTGGGGGAGAAGAAGACAATATGTTTTTATAGGTGCTATAATTATGGGGATTTCGTTTGTAGTAATGTGGCAATTACATCGAGAAAATGGCATCGATTATAATTTTTGGTATTTCCTTTTGTGGTCCTTTATTTTTTACATTGGACTTTCTGTTTTTAGTGTTCCTTATGTAGCTATGGGATATGAAATGAGTGATGATTTTCATGAGCGCACTAGTATAATGGCAATATCACAATGGATTGGGCAATGGGCATGGGTAATCGCCCCTTGGTTTTGGGTAATTATGTATGATCCAAAATGGTTTCCAAATGCAGATACTGCTACAAGAACTTTGGCAGTTTGGGTAGGGATTTCCTGTATGATTTTAGCAATGATACCTGCTATTTTTATTAAAAGTAAATCAACTAAAAATGAAGATAGTTTCTCGCCATTAACTTTTAATACCATTGGTGGTAGTTTAAAAGAAATTTTTGACAGTTTCAAAGAAGCTTTTATAAACAAACCTTTTAGAAAACTTTGTATTGCTACTTTTTTAATTTTCAATGCTTTTAACACCGTAGCTGGTTTTACTTTTTTTATTGTTGTTTATTACCTTTTCAATGGAAACGCTGCCGATGCTGGTATTTGGCCTACACTATTTGGATGTATTGGTGCATTAGCAACCACTTTTATTGTAATTCCGATAGTGGCAGTTATTTCAAAGAAAATGGGGAAAAGAGATGCCTTTTTGTTATGTCAAGGGATATCCGTTTTAGGTTACATTTTACTATGGTTTCTTTTTATTCCGGGTAAACCCTATATGTTTTTGTTTGCTTTACCATTTTTTTCTTTTGGTATTGGAAGTCTTTTTACCTTGATGATGTCAATGACAGCCGATGTTTGCGATATGGATGAATTAACCTCTGGAAAAAGAAGAGAGGGTATTTTTGGTGCTATCTATTGGTGGATGGTAAAATTTGGTTTTGCCATTGCTGGATTATTAACTGGGGTTATTATGTCTTCTGTTGGTTTTGATCCAAGTTCGCCAACGCAAACCGAGGGTGCAATTAACGGTTTAAGACTCTTTTTCTCTGGTATCCCAATTTTAGGAACGTTAATAGCTATGTGGGTTATGAGAAATTATGATTTAACAGAAGATAAAGCTAGAGAGATTAAAGAAGCATTAGCTGTCAAAAAAGGCGAACTATAACTATTTTAAATTAAAAAGAATGTCTTTTAGAAGAGAAAATTATCATCAAAATACTGTTTTCGATAGTTTAAAAAATACAGAATATTCTAATGGTTTTGATTTCGAAAATAAATCTCCCAAAGAATTAAATGTACTTTTTGGAGATGTGTTCAAAGATGGAATGCACGGACTTTGTTTTAGCCTTTATGAAGACGGACAAAAACCTGGTGATATTATTTCTGAAGAACAAGTTCGAAGAAGAATGGCAATTATTGAACCTTACACAAAATGGGTTAGGTCGTTTTCATGTACCGAAGGTAATGAGTTTATTCCAATTATTGCTCGAGAATATGGGATCAAAACTTTAGTCGGCGCTTGGCTAGGCAATGATCCTGAAGTTAACGAACGTGAAATAAAAGGACTAATAAAACTCGCTAAGGAAGGTTTTGTAGATATTGCAGCTGTCGGAAACGAAGTTATGTATCGTAAAGATTTATCAGAAGACGAACTTATAGAATTTATAAAAAAAGTTAGAGATGAAATTCCTAACACGATTCCTGTTGGATATGTAGATGCTTATTACGAATTTACAATAAAACCCAGAATCACAGAAGCTTGCGATTTAATTTTGACCAATTGTTATCCTTTTTGGGAAGGCTCAAATATAGAATATTCATTGGCTCACATGAAAAGTATGTATCATCAAGCTAAGAGTGTTGCTAATGGAAAAAAAATTATAATTACAGAAACGGGTTGGCCAAGCCAAGGTGAGAGTTTTAAAGATTCGCATCCATCAAGAGAAAATGCAATTAAGTATTTTATCAACTCACAACTTTGGTCGCAAGCAGAAGATATTGATATTTTCTATTTTTCATCTTTTGATGAATCATGGAAAGTGGGAGCAGAAGGTGAAGTAGGGGCCTATTGGGGAATTTGGGACAAAAACGAAAAACTAAAATTCAATGAATAGCTTCGAAGCATTAGGTCTAAATCCAGGAAGAGCTATTTGTTATTCTGGTTTTCGTGAAGGCCAATCACCAGCTAGTATTTATCCATCTTATGAAGAAATTAAAGAGGATTTATTGCTATTACAAGACGAATGGCGCTATTTACGTTTATACGATTGTGATGCTCATGCTGAAACGGTTCTAGAAGTAATCGAAAAAGAAAAGTTACTTTTTCAAGTAATGCTTGGAGCTTACATTGTTGCCGAAATAAATAATTTTGGTTGTCCTTGGGGTGGTGGGGTTTACACCGAAGAACAACTTGAGGAAAACAAAATAAAAAATAAAAAGCAAATTCAAAAACTAGTTGATTTTGCTAATAAATATCCAAAAATAATTTGCACATTATCAGCAGGAAACGAAGCTTGTGTTGATTGGACCGATCATTATGTTTCGGTTTCAAGTGTTATTGAATATGTAAAATTAATTAAAGAACATTGCAAACAGCCCGTAACTTTTTGCGAAAATTATGTGCCGTGGTTAAGCAAATTAAAACCTTTAGTTGGCGAAGTTGATTTTATTTCGATTCATACTTATCCAGTTTGGGAGTATAAAAATATTCACGAAGCTTTAGATTATACAAAAGATAATTTTTTTGCAGTTACAACTATGTATCCAAATGTTCCTGTGATAATTACAGAAGCAGGATGGGCAACAAATTCAAATGGTCGAGGCATAGAGCCTAATAATGTAAGTGAAGAAAACCAAGAAATTTATTGCAATGATTTATTAAATTGGACAGATGCAGAGGGTATTTTATGTTTTTTATTCGAAGCTTTTGATGAGTCTTGGAAAGGTTCGTCAGAGCCTTTAGAGCCTGAAAAACATTGGGGAATTTATAAAATTGACAGAAGTCCAAAATTGGTAATGCAGCATAAAATCAGCATTCAAAATTAATTAAACAAAATCCTTTACATAAAGGAAAAATAATAGCTATGAAAAAAACAATGTCCCTTAAAATACTTTTCAGTTTTCTGTTGATTAGTCAATTCTGTTTTTCTCAGGTTGATGTTATTTACAATAATTTGGTTTGGTCAGATGAGTTTAACATTAACGGACCTGTCGACTCAAACAAGTGGTTTCACCAAACTCAATTGCCAGCGGGAGGAAACTGGTTTAATGGCGAAGTGCAGCATTATACAAATGCAACAACCAACTCATTTGTAGATGGTGGTTCATTAAATATTGTAGCCAAAAAAGAAGCATTCTTTGATCAAGGGGTCACAAAGGAATATACTTCTGCAAGACTAAATTCCAAATTTGCGTTTACCTATGGTCGAGTAGATATTAGAGCAAAAGTCCCAAATGCCTCTGGAACATGGCCAGCATTGTGGTTATTGGGCAAAAACATAAATGAAGATGGTGGTTACTTCGATTCTAATTTTGGAACTACAAG
>CALPPS020000059.1 GCA_943325515.2 Flavobacterium psychrophilum | reverse complement strand
TTTACACACAACTACTTTGAGTTCACAAATTTAATAAATAAAGCTCAAAAACGTGTGTTTTTGAGCTTTATTTGACTTTTAATTGAGCTTGAAATGGTTTACGAAGCTAATTCTAACCTTTTTAATAAATTTTTGGTCAACGCATCGTGAGTATAATCTTTATCAACATGAAGTGTTTTTTCATCTGAACTTGGCAAATCATACATGGCATCGGTTAATATCGCTTCGCAAAGCGAACGCAAACCTCTAGCACCCAATTTATACTCTAAGGCTTTGTCAACTATATAATCCAAAGCGTCATTGGATATAGTGAATTTTACTTCATCCATGCCAAACAACTTTTCATACTGCTTGATCAAAGCATTTTTTGGTTCTGTTAGAATGGCTCTTAATGTTTCCTTATCTAATGGGTCCATGTGAGTTAAAACCGGTAAACGACCAATGATTTCAGGGATTAACCCAAAGTCTTTAATGTCTTTTGGAATTACATATTGCAATAAATTATTTTTATCTATTCCTTCCGCGTTTTGAGAAGTCGAATACCCAATAGCTTGACGGTTTAATCGTTTAGAAATAATTCTTTCAATACCGTCAAAAGCACCACCAGCTATAAATAAAATATCTTTAGTATTGACTTCTATAAATTTTTGATCTGGATGCTTTCTTCCTCCTTTTGGCGGCACATTCACCACTGTTCCTTCTAATAATTTTAAAAGTGCTTGTTGCACGCCTTCTCCAGAAACATCTCGAGTTATGGATGGATTGTCACTTTTACGAGCAATTTTATCAATTTCGTCAATGAAAACGATTCCTCTTTCGGCTTTCGACAAATCATAATCTGCAGCTTGTAACAATCTGGTCAAAATACTTTCTACATCTTCTCCAACATAGCCAGCTTCGGTTAAAACTGTTGCATCAACAATGGCTAATGGCACTTCGAGCATACGAGCAATCGTTTTGGCCACCAAGGTTTTTCCGGTGCCAGTTTGACCTACCATAATGATGTTTGATTTTTCAATTTCAACATCTTCTTCGTGCTGCAATTGCATCAATCGTTTGTAGTGATTGTAAACGGCAACTGACATTACTTTTTTGGTTTGGTCTTGCCCGATAACATATTGATCTAGGAAAGCTCTGATTTCTTTTGGTTTTTTCAAGACTAAATCAGTGGTTTGCTTTACCGAATTATTTCCTTTTAACTCTTCAATCACAATGCCATGAGCTTGCTCAATACATCTATCACAAACATGCGCATTTATCCCAGCAATCAATAAATTGGTTTCTGGTTTTTTTCTTCCACAAAAGGAACATTCTAAAACTTGTTTTGCCATTTTTATTTGGTTGACAGTTGATGGTTGATGGTTGACGGAGAATGGTACAAAACCAACAACTATCAACTAACAACCGACAACTATTTTTATCTTCTTAACACTTCATCAATCATTCCGTATTCTTTGGCTTCATCAGCAATCATCCAATAATCACGCTCAGAATCTTTGTGTACTTTATCAAAAGTTTGTCCAGAATGGTGTGAAATGATTTGGTACAATTCATCTTTCAGTTTCAACATTTCTTTTAAGTTGATTTCCATATCGGTGGCAACACCTGATGCACCGCCTGAAGGTTGGTGAATCATAACTCTTGAATGAGGTAACGCTGAACGTTTCCCAGCTGCTCCAGCACATAATAACACAGCACCCATTGATGCTGCCATTCCAGTGCAAATTGTAGCTACGTCTGGTTTTATGTATTGCATGGTATCATAAATCCCTAATCCTGCATAAACACTTCCTCCTGGAGAGTTAATATAGATTTGAATGTCTTTTGAAGCATCAACACTTTCTAAGAACAACAATTGCGCTTGAATGATATTGGCCATATAATCATCAACTCCTGTTCCCATGAAGATTATTCTATCCATCATCAAACGAGAAAACACATCTAATTGTGATATATTCATTTGTCGCTCTTCAATAATATAAGGCGTCATGCTACTTACAATTTTATCGTAATACATGCTATTTACACCATGTTTTTTGGTGGCAAATTTTTTAAATTGCTTCGCCATTTCAAACGTAGCTCTTGGGTCTTTTCCGTAATCCATTTTAAAATTTTAGTTAAAAAGTTTATAAGTTAAAAAGTTTAATGTTGTTGGCTGTAAACTTTACATCTGTTTAGTTCTAGTCAAAGTCCGTGCCTTCTTTTAAAAGTGACAATGTGTCGCTCAATCAGAATCCTAGCCCCGATTGCAACTAGCTACCTTGTAGCGTGGAAAGCGGGATTACCTAATTACCGGCAGGCAAGGCTTCAGAAGATTCTGAAACAAGTTCAGAATGAAAAAGCGCCAAATTACTTTGACGCTCAAATATAATAAAATAATGGTTAAAAAATTAGTGTTTTAATTCGCCATACATCGCTTTGATGAAATCATCATAAGAAACCTCTTTTGATTTTGCTTTTACTTTGTCTTTAAACAAGTTCAGCATTTTTTCATTCATTACTTGCTCTGACAAACGTTTTACTTCATCTTGGTTAGACATTACACGCGCTACAATTCCTTGCACGTCTTCATCAGTAGGATTCATTTGACCAAATTGTGCCATCTGTTTTTTAATTACTTCTGAAGTATAGGATTTCAAATCCTCGAATGTGATTTGTAAATTGTTTTCAGCTATAATTTTTCCTTCTATTAATTGGTAACGCAAACCGTTTTCAGATTTGGCATATTCTGCTTCAGCATCTTCTGGAGATAGTGGGTTTTCTCCTGCAGTTTGTATCCATTTTTTTAAGAATTGAGCCGGTAATTCAAATTTAGTAGAAGCAATTAAAAACTCGGTAACATCGTTTAAGAATTTTTGATCTGATTGTTGTGTAAATTGTTTTTCAGCATCTTCTTTGATTTTTGCTTTTAACTCCTCCACAGAAGTAACAGCTTTTGGTCCAAATAATTTATCAAATAACTCTTGGTCTAAAGTTGCTGGTTCGTGAGTGGTTACTTCATCGATAGTAAAAGTTACTTCAATGTCTAATCCGTGAACGTCATCATGCCCAACGGCTAAGAAATCCATTAATTTGTGATCATCATCAAATAATCCTTTAGTTTTTAGAGTTATAACTTCTCCCACTTTTTTTCCGATGAAAGATTTCACAGTTTTCTTGTCTGCAAAAACGTCTAATGATAAGGTTGTTCTGTTATTTATTCCTTTATCTTCATTGGCAAAAATTCCTGAAACATCGTTTCCTTCTTCTACTGTATCTTTGGCAATTAGTTTTCCGTATTGTTTTTGGATACGAGCAATTTGGTCTTTTAACATTTTGTCGTCGGCAACAATTTTATATTGTAACAAATTATTTTTTGCCGCTAAGTCAACATTAAACTCTGGAGTTAATCCTAATTCGAATTCAAATTTATACTCTTCAACATCCCAATTGAAATCTTCCGTTACTTTTGGTAATGGATTTCCAAGAATATCTAATTTTTCGGCAACTAAATAGTTGTTCAAATTATCTTGTAACAATTTGTTTACTTCTTCTAACAAAACCGCTTTACCATATTGTTTTTGAATCAGACTCATTGGCACTGCTCCTTTTCTAAAACCAGGAATAGCAGCATTTTTTCTGTAATCTGCTAATTTTTTTTGTACTTTTTCTGCGTAATCTGATTTGGCTACTTCAATTGTAATTACAGCATTTAATGCGTCTACATTATTTCTTGTTATGTTCATTTCTTGTGTTTTTTACCTACTAAAATTGGGTTGCAAAATTATAACATTTCTGCAACCCAACCAAGTTTTTATTTTTATTGATTTTAAGCGGTTTATTTTGTGCCGCCTGTTATTTTATAAACCAATGACTGCGAAAGTGATAAGATAACACTGAACAACATGGCTGTCCAAAAAGAATTTATTTCAAAACCATCTACATAATGATCACAAAGCAATATGAGTATTGCATTTATAACTAACATAAATAAACCTAGGGTGATGAATGTTATAGGTAGTGTAAACAACACTAAGATGGGTTTAACAAAAAAGTTGAGTAAGCCCAATACAAGAGCAACCGTTACTGCTGTGATAAATTTATCGACTATAACTCCTTTCATGAATCGGGCTATTATCAATACTAAAATGGCCGTTATAAATATTCTTAGTAGTAGTTTCATTTCTATTTAATTTTGTTTATAGTTTTGGGATTAATGCACTAATATATTTTATAAAATTTAAATAAAAAAATATTTGTGAATTTGTGGCTTATTTTTATTTCAAAAACCTTGCTGTTTCTTCAAAAAACAACTTTGGATTTTCTGCATGCAACCAGTGTCCAACATTGGGAATGGTAACTAATTCAAATTCAGGAAAATGGTTTTTTATTTCTGGTAAATCGGTATCTAAAATATAACGTGAGTTTCCCCCACGAATGAAAAGTGTTGGTTGGTTAAAATGATTTCCCTCAGGTAAAGCTTCACCAATAATTTCAATTTTGGCATTAAAAACGGGCAAATTAAAACGGAAAGCCAGTTGACCTGGTTCAACCCAAAAGAGATTTTTCATTAAAAATTGGCGTGTGCCAAAATCAGGAATAAAAGGGTATACTATTTCTTCTACTTCTGCTCTATCTGGTTTTGTAGAAAAATCTACAGCATTTAATCCGGCTAAAATATCTTGATGGTGTGGTGCATAATATTTTGGTCCAATATCAGCAATTACTAATTTTTCGACTAAATCTGGATAGGTTGTAGCAAAAAGCATGGCTACTTTCCCACCCATAGAATGACCAATTATAGAAATAGTTGATAGATTATAGTGCTGACAATATTCTAAAACATCATTTGCCATAGCAGTATAATTGAATTCATCGGAATGAAAACTTTTACCGTGATTTCTCAAGTCAATTATATGTACTTGAAACCCTTCTGCAGCATACAAAGCACCAAATGATTTCCAGTTATCGCTCATTCCTAGAAAACCGTGAATGATAATTAATGGCTTGCCTTGCCCTTCTATTCTTGAATACAACATAAAATTTTTTTTATTTTTGATTGCAGATTTTTGATTGCAGAGTGTAATAGATCTTAAATCTACGATAAGCAATCCTAAATCATTTTAATTTGTTGAGATACATATTCACTACATTATCTAAACCAAGGTAAAGCGCTTCACAAATCAAAGCATGACCAATAGACACTTCTAACAATCCTGGAATATTTTCTTTAAAGAATTTAATATTATCCAAACTCAAATCATGACCAGCATTAATTCCCAATCCTAATTCATTTGCCAAAACAGCTGCTTTTATATAAGATTCAATTCCGGCTTTATTTCCTAAACTATATTGATGCGCGAACTCTTCTGTATATAATTCTATTCTGTCAGTGCCTGTTTTTTTGGCACCTTCAATCATTGCTAATTTTGGGTCAACAAAAATTGAAGTTCTTACACCGTTCCTTTTAAATTCCGCAATTACTTCGCATAAATACTCTTGATGGGTAATTGTATCCCAACCCGCTGATGACGTTATTGCCCCAATAGCATCAGGAACCAATGTTACTTGTGTTGGTTTACATTCGAGCACCAAATCGATAAAGTTGTGTTGTGGATTGCCTTCAATATTATATTCTGTGTAAACAATCGATTTCAAATCACGAGCATCTTGGTAACGAATATGTCTTTCATCTGGCCTTGGATGAATAGTTATTCCTTGTGCACCAAACTTTTGAATGTCTTTAGCAACTTGACATAAATCGGGAACATTCGCACCGCGGGCATTTCTTAAAGTCGCTATTTTGTTAATGTTTACACTTAATTTTGTCATTTTTTTCTTTTTTTAGCCACGAATACTTTTTGTCGATTTTTAGAATTGTTTTATTTCAATTAAATTGAATTTTTACCCATTTTAATTCTAAAAACGATTACGCGTTCATTGCAAATCAATATTTCGACAAAAATACAAAGTTAAACTAAGTCTTAATGTCCCAAAATTTGATTATTTTGCAGTCGCTTAGAGAAGCCACATTTATGAGATTACTTTCGAAATATATCAACAACGATTTCAAACCGTTTTCGACCACAGAAAATGTAACAGCAATTCAAGATTTTTTTGCTGATGTTTCCTATTCCCATTTTCCGGTAATGGATAATGAGATATATCAAGGATGTATTGCTTTTGTTGATGCTGAGACCTTTGAGCCACAAAAAAGCATCGCCGATTATCGTTATGCTTTAGAAGGTTTTTTTGTTAGAAATTCTTCAATTTGGTTAGATGTTTTGGAAATATTTGCCCGAAATAATGCTAACATTGTTCCTATATTAGATGAAAACAATAAATATGTTGGCTACTATGAAATTACAGATGTAATAAAATTTCTTAATGAAACTCCATTTCTTAAAGAAACAGGGAGTATTATTATAGTTGAAAAACCTATTGCAGATTATTCTATGGGCCAAATTACTCAAATTGTAGAAAGCAATTATGGAAAACTACTTGGTGCTTTTGTTTCAGAGGCTAATAATGAAAAAGTACAAGTTACTGTGAAAATAACACTTGGATCTATTAATGAAATTATTCAAACTTTTAGACGTTATAACTACGAAATCGTTTCTGAACATCAAGAAGATGATTATTTGAACAATTTAAAAGAACGTTCTGAATATTTAAATAAATATTTAAACATGTAATCTATGAAAGTTGCCATCTTTGGACAGTATTATCAAAACGATACCCGACCAATCATCAAAGATATTTTTGTTTTTTTTAATAGAAACCATGTAGAAATGGTCATTGAAGAGAAGTTTTTGAAAATATTATATGAAGAAAAAATTGTTGAAAAACAGTACAATACGTTTAACTCTCATTCCGATTTAGATAAAAGTTTTGATATTCTAATCAGTATTGGTGGTGACGGAACAATATTAAGAGCAGCAACTTTTGTGCGTGATACTGGCATTCCGGTTCTAGGAATAAATGCAGGAAGACTTGGATTTTTAGCCAACGTTCAAAAAGAAAACATTGAATTATTTCTGAAAATTATTTTAGAAAAAAAATACACCATCTCAGAAAGAACACTTTTATCCATGGAATGCTTTCCAAACTGTGAAGAAATAGACATCAATTTTGCTATGAATGAAATTTCTGTGAGCAGAAAAGAAACTACTTCCATGATTACGATTGAAACTTTTTTGAATGGTGAATATTTAAATTCCTATTGGGCTGATGGTTTAATAATTTCCACACCAACTGGCTCAACAGGATATTCTCTTAGTTGTGGTGGTCCTATTCTCACTCCAGAAGTTAAAGGATTAGTGATTACTCCAATAGCTCCTCATAACCTAAACGCAAGACCACTCGTAATTCCAGATGATATAGAAATTAAACTCAAAGTTTCGGGAAGAGAAGAACAATATTTAGTTTCCTTAGATTCAAGAATTACTTCAGTAAACAATAATTCTGAATTGAAAATCAAAAAAACACCTTTCAAAATTAATATGGTAGAAATTCCTGAGGAAAGCTTTTTTAAAACACTTCGCAACAAGTTGCTTTGGGGAGAAGACAAGAGGAATTAGAAAAAAAACACTTCAAATTATACTACAATTATAAAATTTTCGTTTTAGAATATAACTATTAGTAAGAACTATAGTTCTAAGCACTTTTTTTTATTTAGTAGAAATACAAAATTCATGCGATTTAAGTACTGAGAATTATTATATTTGCACGCTATTTTCAATTTAATGAAAAAGATTTTAGTATTATTTTTTGGTTTGATTTTCCATAATATTCTGAACGCACAAATTAATGAAATTGGCTTATTTTTGGGTGGAAGTAATTATGTTGGTGATGTTGGTAGAACAAATTATGTTTCACCAAATCAAATGGCAGTGGGCGTTTTATATAAATGGAACAAAAGCCCGAGACATTCGTATAGATTTTCACTTACACAGTCAAAAATATCTGGAGATGATGCAGATTCAGATGTTCCAGCAAGAAATTTAAGAGGATATAAATTCAAGAATAATATAATGGAATTTTCAGCTGGAATGGAATTTAATTTTTTTGATTTTAATTTACACGAGGCATTACAAAAGAAAATAACGCCTTATGTCTATTCTGGATTATCCTATTTTGCATATAATGAATTGTTTGTAGTAAGCGGAGAGACGAAAATAGACTATAAATCGAGTTCCTTAGCAATCCCAATGATTGTTGGAATTAAAAGTAATGTTTTAGAAAATTTTATTTTAGGATTTGAAGTTGGAGCGAGATATACTTTCACCGATAATTTAGATGGAAGTATGCCAAAAAATACAAATTTAGCGCCGTTAAAATTTGGCAATGTAAACAGCAAAGATTGGTATGTTTTTTCAGGTTTTACATTAACGTACACCTTTACAGAAAAACCATGTTATTGCGCAGATTAGAAAATGAACTTATTAGATAAAATAAATAAAGACACTTTACCAAAACATCTAGCCATTATTATGGACGGAAATGGTCGTTGGGCTAAACAAAAAGGCTTTTTAAGAGTATTTGGACATGAAAACGGAATAAAATCTGTTAGATCAACTGTTGAAACTTGTGCAAAACTTGGTGTTGAAAATTTAACACTTTATGCTTTTTCAACAGAAAATTGGAACCGCCCAAAACTAGAGGTTGAAACTTTAATGAAGCTTTTGATTTCATCATTAAAGACAGAATTAGATACTTTACAAAAAAATAATATTCGATTAAACTGTATTGGAAACATTGATTTGCTGCCATCTAAAGCAAAAGAAGAACTTTTAGGAGTAATTGAAAAAACAAAAGACAATAATAGAATGACATTGACCATAGCATTAAGTTATGG
Organism: Flavobacterium psychrophilum; assembly: GCA_943325515.2. Lineage (GTDB taxonomy): Bacteria > Bacteroidota > Bacteroidia > Flavobacteriales > Flavobacteriaceae > Flavobacterium > Flavobacterium psychrophilum_R. Next base: position 7,135 of record CALPPS020000059.1, on the reverse strand, counting down.
CTCTAGAGAAGAATTGTTAAATGCTGTTAGAATTATTAGCAATAAAGTTAAAAATAATATAATTTCGATAGACTCACTTGATGAATCAATTATAAATCAGCATCTTTACACGCACAATTTACCTGACGTAGATTTAGTGATTAGAACCAGTGGCGAACACAGAATTAGTAATTTTCTGCTTTGGCAAATAGCTTATGCAGAATTTTATTTTACAGATGTTTTATGGCCCGATTTTAAAGAAGATGATTTATATGAAGCCATTATTAGCTATCAAAAAAGAGAACGAAGGTTTGGAAAAACAAGTGAACAAATTAAATAACATTTCCGTGCATATCAATACTTTAAAAACATTTCTAATACTATTATTATTAGGGAGTTTTTTTCAAATACAAGCCCAAGATAGAATTCCATTTGATCAGGGTAAAAAATACATATTAGCAGACGTTAAAGTAAACGGCAAAATCAGTTTTAATCAACAAACAGTTGTAACATTTGCTGGTTTAGAGAAAGGACAACAGATAACTGTGCCAGGTGAAGAAATAAGTAATGCTATAAAGAAACTAGGAAAACTTGGTCTGTTTAGTGATATTGATTTTTATGCCAGCAAAATTGAAGGTGACAGTATTTGGATGGATTTAGATATTGCTGAATTACCAAAGCTTAATGAAGTAAAATTTCAAGGTGTTAAAAAATCTAAAACTGAAGATTTAATCAAAGATAACGGCTTAACTAAGGGCAAAATAGTAAACGAAAACCTAATTACAACCACCAAAAATTATATTGAAAATAAATATAAAAAAGATGGTTATTTCAATACTAAAGTTTTTATAAAAACAATTGCTGATACTACGGAGGGAAACCAAGTAAAGATGCTTGTGAATGTTGATAAAGGAGATAAATTAAAAATTTCAAGAATTACTTTTGAAGGCAATGAAAAATTCTCAGATGCTAAGCTGAGAAAAACCATGAAAAACACGAAACAAATTAATCCTATTAGGATTTTCAAAGCTTCAAAATTCATTAAAGACAAATATAAAGAGGATTTAACAACATTAATTGATAACTATAAAGAAAGAGGATATAGAGATGCAAGAATTGTAGAAGATTCTGTATTTTTAAATGCTACTAAATCCAAAATAGCCATTACTATTAAAGTTGAAGAAGGAAGAAAATACCATTTTGGCAATATTAAATTCCTCGGAAACTCTGTCTATTCAGACCAATTATTAAACAGAGTTTTAGGCATAAAAAAAGGAGATACCTATAATGGTGTATTGCTAGAAAAAAGAATTGCTGATAAGAATAAACCTGATGGTGAAGATATCACCAATTTATATCAAAATAATGGTTATTTGTTTTCAAATATCAATGCAGTTGAAGTGAAAACTGTTAATGATACCATTGATTTTGAGATTAGAGTTACTGAAGGCCCTATTGCCTATTTTAATAACATTACTGTTGTTGGTAATGATAAAACAAATGATAGAGTAATCTATAGAGAGTTAAGAACCCAACCAGGACAAAAGTATAGCAAAGAAGATTTGGTGAGAACAATCCGTGAAATAGGACAACTAGGTTTCTTTGACCCAGAAGCTATAGACCCTAAATTCAAAAATGTCGATCCAGCTGCTGGAACTGTTGATATTGAATACAATGTGGTTGAAAAAGGATCTAGTCAAATTGAACTTCAAGGAGGTTATGGAGGTGGTGGATTTATAGGAACTCTAGGGTTGTCTTTTAATAATTTCTCTGCAAGAAATATGTTTAACAAAGAAGCTTATAAACCTTTACCGATGGGTGATGGGCAAAAAGTAGCCCTGAGATTACAAGCTAGTTCATTTTTCCAAACTTATAGTTTATCCTTTTCTGAACCATGGTTAGGAGGAAAAAAACCAATTCAATTTTCTACCTCTTTATCTCATAGTAAACAATTTTTATACTCGGGAAGATCAACTAATGTGGATAGAACTAAGAGTTTTAACATTACATCATTATCTATAGGTTATGCAAAAAGATTAACTGTTCCAGATGACTTTTTTGTGTTTTCGAATACTGTAAGTTTTCAATATTATGATTTACACAATTACAACACTGGTTTATTTACATTTGGTGATGGGGCTTCAAGAAATTTAGCTTTTACCTTTGGGCTAAGTAGAAATAATAAAGGTGTAAACCCAATATTCCCAACATCAGGTTCTGAATTTAATGTTACTGCAAAATTAACCGTTCCTTACTCCATGTTTAACGGAATAAATTATGGAAATTTAGAAAATCTGAAGGAATACAAACAAACGTATATAGCATCTGATAATCCCAATCAGAATTTTGGTATTGACAACGTTTATATTAATGATGGAGATTTAATCAAAACAACAACTATAAATGGTGTTACTGGAATTGTTAGAGTTGATGACGCTAATTTTCAAGATGCTGATGTGAATAGAGGAAAAGTAGATCAAGAAAAATTCAAATGGTTAGAGTATTATAAAATTAAATTTAAAGCAGATTGGTACACAAAATTAGCAGGCAAATTAGTTTTGAGAACTCTTGGTGAATTTGGTTATTTAGGAGCATACAACAGCGGAAGAGGATTGGTCCCATTTGAAAGATTCTTCTTAGGTGGTGATGGTTTAGCTAACTTCTCATTAGATGGAAGAGAAGTTGTACAATTAAGAGGTTATCCAAACCAATCTTTATCTAAACAAGATGGAGCAACAGTTTACAACAAATTCTCCTTGGAACTTAGATATCCCATTACATTAAAAGCAGCCGCCTCAATATATGCTTTAACATTCTTAGAAGCTGGTTCGTCTTATGACACCTTTAAAGAATATAATCCATTTGTATTACAACGATCAGCAGGTTTCGGTATTAGAATATTTATGCCTGCCTTCGGATTACTTGGAATAGATTTTGCACATGGTTTTGATGCCGTTCCTGGATTTACAAATCCAAATGGTTGGGAAACTCATTTTATAATTGGTCAACAATTTTAATTATATTTGATACCTATTTCTAAATCATAATCGTATGAAAAAATATTTCGCAATATCTATACTGCTTTTATCTTTTGGTTTTAAAGCTACTGGTCAATCAAGAGGGATAAAAATTGGCTACATTGACATGGAATATATTCTACAAAATGTGCCTGATTATTCAGAAGCAAAAAATCAATTAGAACAAAAAGCTCAAAAATGGAAACAAGATATTGAGGCTAAAAAAATTGAAATTGCAAAACTAAACGATGCTTTAAAAACCGAAAAAGCACTTTTGACTAAAGAATTAATAGAAGAGCGAGAAGAAGAAATTAAATTTCAAGTAGATGAACTTTTAGATTTTCAACAGAAAAAATTTGGGCCAAATGGTGATTTAATAACTCAAAAAGCAGTTCTAGTCAAACCTATACAAGATCAGGTTTTTACAGCAGTGCAAGATATAGCTGAAGTAAAAAAATATGATTATATTTTTGATAAAACATCAGATTTGACAATGCTTTTTGCAGCTAAAAGATATGATATAAGTGACCAAGTTCTAAGAGTAATTACAAGAGCTGAAAAAAGAGAACAACTAAGCAAAAAAGAGCTTAAAGAACAAGAGAAAAAAGAATACCAAGAAGATGTTGCAGATGAGAACCCCGCATTAGCAGAAAGAAAAAGAATTCTTGAAGAAAAAAAATTAGCTCGTGAAAAAGCTGTTGCCGATAAAAAAGAGGCCGCCATTGCAAAAAAAGCAGAACAAGATGCTAAAAGAAAAGAATTATTAGATGCAAAAGCAGCCAAAAAAAATGGCACGGTTCCTGTTAATGAAAAAACAACAGATTCAACAACTTCCAAAGAAAATAATAAAACAACAGATTCAACAACTGTTGTAAATTCAAAAGAAGCAAAAGCGGCTGCAAGAGCAAAAGCAATTGAAGACAGAAAAAAGGCTATAGAAGATAAAAGAAAAAAAGCTTTAGAGGATAGAGAAGCTGCTAAAAAAGCAAAAGAAGAGAAAACAAAATAAATAAAAATAAATACTAACAAATAATTAATTAATACTTTTAAAAATGAAACGATTAAAATCATTACTAATAGCTACTGTATTGTTTTTAGGAACAAGTAATACTATCAATGCTCAAGCTAAAACTGCACACGTAGATGTAAATGAACTAATTTCTAAAATGCCAGCAATGATGGATGCTCAAAAACAATTAGAGAAATTGAGTGCTACTTATGATACAGAATACAAAACAATGGCAGAGGAATACCAAAACAAAATTAAAAAGTACGACCAAGAAGCTGCAACAGTTGGAGATGCTGTAAATCAAACACGTCAAACTGAAGTACAAGATTTGATTAAACGTATACAAGATTACAGAGATAATGCTCAAAAAGAATTGCAAAAGAAAGAAGCTGATTTAGTGAAACCATTAATGGATAAAATTAAAGCTTCTATCGCAAAAGTTGGAAAAGCAAAAGGTTACCAATATGTATTCAATATCGCTGACTTACTATTATCAGATGGTCCTGATTTAACTGCTGATGTAAAAAAAGATTTAGGATTTTAATCTGAACTTGTTTTAGATTCTTTAAGAATTATATTAAAAACTGCTCAACTACTTGAGCAGTTTTTTTTTACTTTTGTTTATATGACAAATAATAATCCCATAGGACTTTTTGACTCAGGCATTGGTGGAACATCCATTTGGAAGGAAATAGATGAATTGCTTCCCTGTGAAGACACAATTTATCTTGCTGATAGTAAAAATGCTCCTTATGGCCAGAAATCTAAAGATGAAATTATCGCACTTAGCATTAAGAATACTGAGTTTCTTTTAAATCAAAATTGTAAAATTATTATAGTTGCCTGCAATACGGCAACAACAAATGCCATCAAAGAATTAAGAGCTAGATATGCTATCTCTTTTATAGGAATTGAACCTGCTATAAAACCTGCTGCATTACATTCAAAAACTAAAAAAATTGGCATTCTTGCTACTCAAGGAACACTAAATAGTGAATTATTCCATCAAACTCTAGAACAATTCCAAAACACAAAAATAATTGAACAAATAGGTCACGGATTAGTGCCACTAATTGAAAATGGAGAAATCAACTCTCCTGAAATGAATAAACTATTGCACAATTATTTGGAACCTATGATAGAAGCAAATATTGATTATTTAGTTTTAGGTTGCAGTCATTATCCTTATCTCATCCCTCAAATAAAAAAGATTCTCCCAAAAGAAATAAGAATAATAGACTCGGGAGAAGCAGTTGCGAGGCAAACTAAAAAAGTATTATTAGAAAGCATTGGGTTAAATTCTCAATTAAAGAAAGGAAAATCAGTTTTTTATACTAATTCAAATCCAAAAGTTTTAAGAGCTATTTTAAAAAATAATTATCAAATAATGGCAGAAGATTTTTAAACTATTCTTCTTTGTACCAACCAGAGTACATCACGTAATTATTTGATATACGTTCAATTTCTCCAGCAAAATCAGACTGATTTATATCTTTTACTTTTTTGGCTGGAATCCCAGCATAAATTGTCCCTGATTCAACAACTGTGTTTTGAGTAACAACAGCTCCAGCCGCTATTATTGAATTGCTTTCAATTATACAATTATCCATAACAATTGCACCCATTCCAATTAGGACATTGTCTTTAATTTTACAACCATGAACAATAGCATTATGTCCAATGGAAACATTATTTCCAATCTCAGTTGGATGTTTTTGATAAGTACAATGAATAATTGCACCATCTTGAATATTGACTTTATCCCCTATTTTTATAAAATGCACATCACCACGTAAAACAGCATTAAACCATACACTACAAGATTTACCCAAAGTGACATCACCAACAATAGTTGCGTTTTCTGATACATAACAGTCTAGAGGGATTTGAGGATGTTTACCGTTTACTGATTTTATAACCATAAAAAATTTGTCCCGAAATTTTCGGGACATCTATTTAAATTAATTAATAGCAGGACAATTACAATGGTACTTTTCAGCTTTGCAGAATAAATTTATCCCTAAAGTTACTTGATGAAAACCACCTGAGTCAAATTTAACAGTTCCTAATAAATGTGAATAGGTATAAGAGAACATGTAGTTTTTAAAATTAATTCCAATAATTGGAGTAACATACTGTAGATTTTGATCTGCAACAGTATTACCTTCTACATATTGAGCTCCATCAAGACTTCTTCTGTAGGATAATCCACCCCATAATTTTCCAAACTCTAAATCTTTATAAGCTTTAATGTTTAAATCAACTGTTTTTTCTTGAGTTTGCGAGACTAATTGAAACATAAAAGATGGTTCCCATTGTACAGTTTCAGTATCTCCAAAAGTATATCCTGCATTTAAGATAAATCTTCGCAAATTAACTGGTTCTCTATCTGTATACAATTTTCTATCACTAGCCAAAGCATTTTTTACAGTAACGTGAGCATAAAAATCAAGAAAATTATAGGAAGCACCAATATCTAAATTGAAATAAGATGCCCTTTGAATAGACCCGAAAACATTTGGATCATAAGATGGATCATTTGTGTAAAAAGTACTTTCATCTAAATTACTTTGAATAAATCCAGCACTCATTCCAAATGAAAGCTGATTTAAATCAATATAATCTCTCGAAAACATGAGGTGATGTGCATAAGTCAATTTCATACCTGTTTGAGAATGATAACCATTTTTATCATTAAAAACAATAATCCCTGCTCCTGATCTCTCTCCTAATGAGCCATTAAAACTCAATGTCTGCAGTGATGGTGCATCTTGTTGCCCAAACCATTGTTGCCTACCAGTAAGTCTAAGTTTTGCGCAATTGGCGGCACCAGCCATTGAAGGATGTAATAAATAATAATTATCTGATAAATAATCAGAGTAAACAGGTAATCCTTCTTGTGAATTTGAAAATTGTACTACAAATAGCAATACTAATAAATAAAATTTACTAAAATTCATTGCAATTATCTTTTTAATGAGAAATGGGACTTAAATTGTTTTCCTAAATTTGTTTCTTCGTAATCTACTGTAAACCAATAATCATCTGATGGTAATGGACTTCCGTTAAAGGTTCCGTCCCAACCTGCACTACTAGAACTTATTTGTTTCAATAATTTACCCAAGCGGTC